>NZ_JBMAXV010000042.1:0-41143 GCF_048589245.1 Klebsiella sp. 10982 | reverse complement strand
AAAATGGCCTTTGGGAGGAGCGCAATAATGGCTTACGGTAGCCCACGTCAGCAGAGGGGATTTCCCCGGACCGCCTGGTCAGAAGCCTCTGTTTAGCCGTCAGCTGCCGCTGCCATTACTGCGCGATAGAGTCAATCGGGGTTATTTAATGAAGCTCACATGTTTGCAGATTTCATCGGCGACAATTTCTTTGCGCTGATTAAAGATCACTTTATTTTGCTCAAACAGGTTATTGCCGTGGGTATCGATCGACACAATTAACGGCCCGAACTCTTTGACGCGGCAAACCCATAAGGTTTCCGGCATGCCTAAATCACGCCATTGCGCATCTTCAATCTCTTCCACACAGACCGCGGCGACCACCGCGCAGCCGGCCGGGAACACACAGTGCAAGGCTTTATGTTCCATACAGCCCTCTTCGGTCCCTTTGCCCATACCGCCTTTGCCGACGATTAATTTCACACCGGTCTGGGCAATAAATTCTTTTTCAAATTTCTCCATGCGCATACTGGTGGTTGGCCCAACGGAGACCATTTCGAATTTATCTTCCGTACCTTTAATCGGACGCACAATTGGCCCGGCATGTAATATCGCGCCACCCGCGACATTGACCGGTAATTCACGGCCACCTTCAATTAAACGACGATGAGCAACATCACGGCAGGTAACAATGTGGCCATTGAGATAAATAATGTCGCCCGCTTTAATATCCGCTAAGTCTTCGTCTTTAATGGGCGTAGTGAGTATTTTTTTAGTCATCAGAATGCCACTCCTGTGTGAGACGTAATGGTGTAATTCAGGTCTTTATCGAAAACGATATGTCCTTTACGGTGTGACCAGCAGCCAACATTCACCGCCACGCCAATGGTGGAAGGATGGCGCGCGGTATTTTCAATATTGACGCCCATCACGGAGGTATTGCCGGACATCCCCTGCGGGCCAAGGCCGATTTTGTTGATACCGTCTTCGAGCATTTTTTCCAGCGATGCCGCACGTTCGTTATCATTGTGCGAACCAATCGGACGCATCAGCGCTTTCTTCGACAGCAGCGCCGCCGTTTCCACAGACGTCGCGACCCCTACGCCAACCAGCAGCGGCGGACAGGCATTCAGGCCATAGCTGGTCATCACATCCAGCACGAAACGAGTCACGCCTTCATAACCCGCGCCCGGCATCAATACCATCGCTTTACCCGGTAGCGAGCAGCCGCCGCCGGCCATATAGGTGTAGATGCTGCACTGGTCTGAATCCGGAACGATCTCCCAGAATACCGTCGGCGTCCCTTTGCCGACGTTTTTGCCGGTGTTGTATTCATCAAAGGTCTCGACGCTGTTATGACGCAGCGGCGAATCCACGGTGGCTTTGATTACCGATTCGCGCAGCAGCGCTTCCAGCTCGCCGATCAGCGGGAAGTTTGCCCCACACTCCACCAGAAACTGGATCACGCCGGTATCCTGGCAGGAGGGACGATCCAGCTCTTTCGCCAGACGCTGGTTTTCAATCATGGTGGTAAAGATGACGTCCGCCAGCTGGCTGGTCTCTTTCTTATGCAACTCTTTTAGTTTTGCCGTGACGTCATCAGGCAATACTTTGCCGGTATATCCCACAAATCTGGCCATGATGTCGGTCATGCGGGATATCTGTTCGCTTTTGCTCATAAAGGCTCCTTAGTCAGAACAGCGTCCGTAAATTACGGATGAAAAGGGAAAAGGATTGGCAGCAGGATCAGGCTGACAATGGTGGAAACGATAATCAGAGGAATGCCGGATTTGGCGTAATCGACGAACTTATAGCCCCCGGCCGACAGCACCATCATGTTGGCAGGCATACCGATCGGCGTCGCATAGGCACAGGAGCTACCGATAACCGTCGCCATCAACACCGCACGCGGATCGGCGCCCATACCGGCGGCAATCGACAGACTCACTGGTACCAGCAGCGCGACGGTGGCGGTATTGGACATAAAGTTGGTCATCACTACAGAGAGGGCAAAGACCGCCACCAGCAGCATAAACGGCGAGGAGTTGTTACCCAGCAGACCGATAACCTGGTCAGCGACCAGCTTCCCCGCGCCGGTCATTTCCAGCGCTTTAGCCAGCGCCAGGGTGCCGCCGAAGATAAAAATAGTTTGTGAATCAATGGCTTTATAAGCCTGTTTTTCCGTCAACACGCCGGTGATAACCAGCACCAGGGCACCAATGCAGCCGGCTACCGTCAGACTAATACCGGTCTGTTTTTCGAAAATCATGCCGAGGATCGTGGCGATCAGCACCACCAGGGACAGGATCTGCTTCCAGCGCGGAACGTGGCTGTAATCCCGCTGTTCGCCAACGCTGCCCACTTCACTACTGTTCGGGTTATTAGGCAGGAACTTATAGCCGATAGTCAGGAAATAGAGGATGCCGCAGACCAGCATCGGCAGGCCCACTTTCGCATACTCAAAGAAGCCGAAGCCGCTGCCGATATTCTGCAAGGCCGATTGCGCGATCAGGTTGCCCGGGGCGCCGATTAGCGACAGGTTACCGCCCAGCGCGGCAGCAAACACCAGCGGCATCAGCAGACGCGAGCGGGAAAAACCCGATTTCGCCGCGACACCGATAACGACCGGGATCAGTACCGCCGCCGTACCGGTATTCGACAGAAAACCAGACATGATGCCGACCACCACCATGATGGTGAAAATTAATTGCTTCTCCGTTTTAGCGAAGTGGGTGATCACGCCACCGACTTTATTGGCCATCCCGGTTTCAAATAACGCTCCGCCAACGATAAACATGGCGACGAAAAGAATGACGTTGCTGTCGATAAAACCGGCAAACGCCTGCTTGAGATCCAATACACCGGTGAGCACTAACGCCACGCAAACCACCATGGAAGTCACTGCCAGTGGCACCTTCTCCCAGACAAACATGACGATAGCGAACACCAGCAAACATAGGGTGATGGTAATCGGTTCCATACTTATAATTCTTCCTATCAATGATATATGATATTGTATCCAATATTGACGGGGGAGAAATTATTCCCATGTAAAAAGTAAGTCAATGCGTTTTTGCGGAATGATCGCGCAATGAGATCTGCATCAAGATCCTGTGCAGATCGTCACGAAAAGTAACTAATAACGCAGATAAATGTAAGAAAAGCCAGCCTATCGCTGGCGAAGGACCCCGTCAGGTGGTGGGATCGGGCAGGTATCGAGTGAGCATATTTTCCATCGAGCGGATAATGTGTTCATGCATTCGCTGGCGGGCCAGCGCTTCGTTATGCTGCTCAAGCGCTTGTAAAATGGCTTTATGTTCGCGAATGGAGATAACGGCATACTCTTCTTCGGTGACCTTATGTCCCATCGACAGGCCGTTCCACATGTTGCAGAGCAGCATCTTCATTTTTTCATTTCCCGCCGCGCTCCAGATCTCCATATGGAAAGCCTGGTTCAGATCGGAATATTCAGCAGAATTATTGTCTGCCAGCGCCTTCTCTGCGGCATAGTGAACCTGGGCGATACGTGAAATATCGGTCCCTGGGCGAGAAGCTTTCGCCACGGCTTCACTTTCCAGTACGGCGCGAATTTCATAATGTTCGCGGATGGTCTGCTCATTAATGCCCAGCACCACCGCGCCTTTATTCGGCCGCACTTGAATCAGACCGTCGGCGGCTAAAATCTGAAACGCTTCGCGTACCGGCATGCTGGAGACGCCAACCAGTCGGGCAATCCCTTCAAGGGTAATCTCCTGCCCTTCCACTAAATCCCGCGACAGGATTGCTTTACGCAAAACCGCCGCCACCTGCTCCTTCGCGGAAAGAAGCTTAATTTTCCCTAATTTAGGCTTCTGCACTTTCCCAATCCTTCATATGTTGACGCATAATTTCCGCAAGCATAAGGAAATAACGCTGCGTTGTCTGGGCAATTTTTTCGCCTTCGCTATTGCCAATAGCGCTGGCCAGTTCGCTCAGTATCAGAGCCGATTCCTGGCCATTCTCTTTCAGATAAAGAATGACATAAGAAATATAACCGTCCAAAAATTGCTGATACGCTTTCGCCAGATAGCGGTTATCAAGATAGGAAATCAGCAGCTGATGAAACGCCAGTTCGCGGGCGTTCTCTCCCGGACGCGCCAGCTCCTGGGCTCGCCCGCGGAGCAGTTCCCCCTGATTCGCCGGTACAAGAGCAAATAGTTCGGCGGCCATCACCGCGATAACGCGAAAAATATGGCTCACATCCTCAACGGCCAATGTGGAGACCTGCATATGCCGGTTAGGCAAGCGCACCAGAAACCCTTCCTGCTCAAGAGATTGCAGCGCTTCCCTAACCGGCATACGTGAAAGTCCCAGCTGTTCCGCGATGCTTTCTTGCGTCAGCTCATCCCCAGCCTTCATCGCACCGGAGAGGATCTGGTAGCGAATCATCTGCGCGATCTGGTCCCGGGTCTGTTTTCTTTCAATCTTTTTCACTCTGTCCTCATGACTGACGGCTTAAAACGCGGGGATTTTAGCAGATTTGCCCGGAAGCAGGCGCATTGGGGCGAAAAGTGAGGCAATAAAAAGCCGGAACAGCGGTTCCGGCTCTTCTGTTAAGGCGAAATTACTTATTGACGAAGTCTTCGCCGAGGGCAATATCTTTCTTCAGAGTGTCCAGCATCCCTTCCAGCGCCTGCTGTTCAAAGGCGCTAATTTTGCCGATAGACTGACGTTCTTCCACACCATTTTTCCCCAGCAGCAGCGGCTGGGAGAAGAAACGCGCGTATTGGCCGTCGCCTTCCACGTAGGCACACTCCACCACGCCCTTTTCCCCCTGCATCGCACGTACCAGAGAGAGACCAAAACGGGCAGCCGCCTGGCCCATCGACAACGTTGCCGATCCGCCACCCGCTTTCGCTTCCACGACTTCGGTACCGGCGTTCTGAATACGTTTAGTGAGATCGGCCACTTCCTGATCGCTAAAGCTGACGCCCGGGATCTGCGAGAGTAATGGCAGAATAGTCACCCCGGAGTGACCGCCAATGACCGGGACTTCCACCTCGGTTGCCGATTTACCTTTCAGTTCAGCAACAAAGGTATTGGAGCGGATAATGTCCAGCGTGGTGACGCCAAACAGTTTATTTTTATCGTACACGCCGGCTTTTTTCAGCACTTCGGCGGCGATGGCCACGGTGGTATTCACCGGGTTAGTGATAATGCCGATGCAGGCCTGCGGGCAGGTTTTGGCAATCTGCTGCACCAGGTTCTTAACGATACCCGCATTCACATTAAACAGGTCGGAACGATCCATGCCGGGCTTACGTGCTACGCCCGCGGAGATCAGCACCACATCAGCGCCTTCCAGCGCCGGGGTAGCATCTTCACCGGAAAATCCTTTAATTTTTACATCTGTGGGGATATGACTTAGATCTACCGCCACGCCCGGTGTAACCGGAGCGATGTCGTACAACGAGAGCTCTGAACCTGAAGGCAGTTGGGTCTTAAGTAGTAGGGCAAGCGCCTGACCGATACCACCGGCGGCGCCAAGGACTGCAACTTTCATCCTAAACTCCTTATTATGGTTAATTTAGTCTTTCGTTATTCCGTCGCCTGGACCTTAATTCACAAGATGAACAATTACAATGATTATGGCTGAAGAATGCATTATTGTGCGTAGCAATAGAACAACTGCGCATTTTCTGCTTTCTGACTGACCATCCAGCAAAGCGAAGTACCGGATCGACTATTGGTTACAATACACCCAGCCAGTTGCGCAAAACAACACCAACTAAATAACATTTCATTTACTTTTACATAGCTTTAAGCGTTGTGATGAGAACATGTTCCTTATACGGTTTTTTTGCTAAAATATGCCCCCTTCATAACATTATTGACCTATCCCTCTGCGGATTATTTGCATAAAAATTCATGGTTATGCATAATGATGTTGTTTTTACCACCATAATCTGGGTGACTTATGCGAAGTTCGGCAAAACAAGAAGAACTGGTTAAAGCGTTTAAAGCGCTGCTTAAAGAAGAAAAATTCAGCTCGCAAGGAGAGATCGTCCAGGCGCTGCAGGAGGAAGGCTTCGAGAATATCAACCAATCGAAGGTCTCCCGCATGCTCACCAAATTTGGCGCGGTGCGTACCCGTAATGCCAAAATGGAAATGGTGTATTGCCTGCCTGCCGAGCTTGGTGTTCCGACGACTTCCAGCCCGCTGAAAAATCTGGTGCTGGATATCGACTATAACGATGCCGTAGTGGTGATTCACACCAGTCCTGGCGCCGCGCAGCTGATCGCCCGCCTTCTTGATTCGCTGGGCAAGGCGGAAGGTATTCTCGGCAGCATCGCCGGCGATGACACTATCTTTACCACCCCGGCTCGCGGTTTTACGGTGAAGGATCTGCACGACGCTATCCTGGTCCTGTTCGAACAGGAACTCTGAGTATTCCCCTCTGGCTACCGTCAGAGGGCGACTCCCCTTTTTCTGCCTCTCTTCCCCTCCTGTACCACAACAACTATTTAACACTTAGTGTCATTTACGGCCTCTATACGTTCTTTTACTAACGTGAAAATCGTAAAACGCACAAAAGATCAAATTCGTATACCTTTATGATTTTATTAGAAATAAATCTTATCGCTGTCGCTAAAGTGTCATTTTTAATTCTTATCCGTTATAAAAAGCGCAATCCATTGTAACTATTAACGCGCAAAACAATTAGCATGGTATTAATATTTTTGGTGATTAGTGTATACTTGTTTTTGTGATGAGGGTCACGAAACAAAGACCCCCAACAAAAAGATTCGACGAGGTGAACATCATGAAAATCAAAACCACTGTAGCTGCTCTCAGCATCCTTTCTGTCGTGTCATTTGGCGCTTTCGCCGCTGATATTATCAACAGCGAGCAGGCCCAGGGCCGCGAGGCTATCGGCACGGTTTCCGTCGGCGCGGTAGCATCATCCCCGATGGATATGCATGAAATGCTGAACAAAAAAGCGCAGGAAGAAGGGGCTTCTTCTTACCGCATTATTGAAGCACGCACTGGCGACCACTGGCATGCCACTGCTGAGCTGTATAAATAAGTTTTAGACGTCAACGATTAACCTGACAACAATTCTCTACCGCGGCGGGCCTCATACATCGCCCCGCCGCGGCAAAACAAAGACTGGAGTAAAGAATATGAAACGCGCAATGATCATCGCATCCCTTGGCCTGGCTTCTCTTATCTCTTTCGGCGCCAGCGCTGCCGTTCAGCAAGTGAACGCAGAGCAAGCCCAAAACCTGCAGTCCATGGGCACCATCTCCGTATCCCAGGTCGGTAGTGCGCCAATGGACATGCGCCAGGAACTGGCGGCTAAAGCAGAGAAAGAAGGCGCCAGCAGCTACCGTATTATTGAAGCACGTACCGGCGATAGCTGGCACGCCACCGCTGAGCTGTACAAATAAACCCTCGTCGTCTTATTTCGACGACTTGCCCCCGCCTGCCGGGGGCTTTTTTTTGGTTTATCGCAAAACCTGATCAGACAATGCGTTCCGCTTCCACAACGGAGCCGCGATTTACAGATTGGCATCTTTATCTTTCGTCCCGTCGGCTGTCTGTACCGGTGCGCCGAGCGTCGCTTTAAACCAGCTAACGACCCGGTCGATAACCGGCTTCTGATACCAGCTATCATCACCATGTTCAGCACCGTCGATCAGCACATACTCTGCCTTATTATCTTTCGCTATTAACGCCTTATAAAGCTGGGCGCTTTGTACGGGTGACACCAGAGAGTCAGCGCTGCCATGCATAATCAACATCGGTGGTTCGTTACGGGCAATATGTCCCATCGGGCTGGCGTCGAGCGCTTTTTGCCTGTCACTGCCAATCGTAGCGCCAGGCCAGTTGCGAAATGCGCTGCCATGCACCAGGAGCGCTTCCGTCACGGCAGGCGAGGCGTGCACTTTCTGAATATCGGCTGGGAAACCTTCACCTATATTCAACAGATTAGAGATGCCGTATAGCGTCACTGCAGCCTGAACCGCAGAGGACTGGTCGAGAAAATCGCCCTGTTCCCAGCTCTTCTCTCCCTGAGTTAGCGCCATCATTTGTGCCATATAGCCACCTGCAGAATCGCCCAGCACGCCGATACGTTTAGGATCAATGCCGTATTCCGCTGCGTGCGCGCGCAGATAGCGGATAGCCGCTTTACCATCGACAACCGGCGCGGGAAACGTGTCTGGCACGGTACGGTATTCTGCTGCTGCGACGACAAACCCGGCTTCCGCCAGCGCCATGCGCATTTCGATAAATTTATCCCATGCCGCACTGGTGAAACCACCGCCAGGGAAGTAAACAATGGCGGGCTTCAGATCGTGGTTTCGCGGCACCAGCAAAGACATATGCATCTGACGAACGGAAACTGCATTTTTAATCTGGCTGTAAACCACGCCGTTGAAGGTATCAATACGGCCACGGGTTTGATCCACGCGAATAATCTGTGCGCCATCAGCGTAACCGGGGAGTTCCGAGGCATAAGCCGTTGCCGCGATGGAGCCCAGCATCAGGCCGCTGGTCAGTATAAAAGGAAGGGTTTTCATGGTAGGCGTCCTGGATAAGACCTGCAAAACGCAGATCAAATAAAAATGCGTTCATGGTTCAGGCAGTGTATAACCGAAAAATAGCGGTGAATAACGCGCTTTTTGTATCAAATCCATCAGCTTTTTAGATAAAAACGCAGTTACCGTTAACGTATTGCGCAGAATTAAAAGGGTAATGGCGCCTTCCCCTGAGCGTCGACACGATGTATCCCGGCAAAAGCGGTTCGACTTTTTATCGCTGTCTGGCGTTAAAGCGCAACTCCCCCTCCAGCTCTTCCTCTGCTTCATCAAATAATAAAATCAGTGCGCCAAAGCGCCGACGCTGTTTATCATTTAAATGAATAAATTCAATGTCCAACGGCAACGGCAACATCCCACCGGTCACCGCATCCCACAGTGAATCGAGATTATTAACCTTATCGTGAGCCAGCGCGAAGGTCCGTGAAAACTCGCGATAGAAATCCTGCTGTTCGGTGATTTCGTCAAAATCAAACGTATAGGTGGTCATGGCAGCCCTCCCGTATTCTATTCCTGTCGCCGTTAAGTATAGCGATAAAAAAACCGACGCCTGAGCGCCGGTTTACGGGTTAACTGCTGGTCAGCGCATGCTGGTACTTGTGCAACATCTCTACCAGCCGCCGCACCGGTTCGGTCACCTGCGGCGAGGCCTCCCAGACTCTCAGCTTCTCCTGATAGACATCAAGCTCGGCCAGCAGCTGGGTGAAATAGCGCCGACGCTTATCATCGCTGCCAGCGGAAATCACATGATCTGCGGTCCGCCGTAGCTGTCGATGGAACGCCGACAGATCGTCATTCACCGGAACGGGCGCATCACGCAGGCGCTGATGGGCGATAATCAACGTCAGTGCCAAACGGAAGCGGGCGACATCGCCAGGGAATTTATTGAGCAATAAAAACAGCTGCTGATAGAGTGCAGGCAGATGATTCTCTTTGCGACGCGCCGAGTTGGTGGTCAGTGAAGAGACCGCCGCCGAGACAAACTGGTTCAACAGCACCCGACCGGTTCTGGCCCGTGAGTTATCCCTGACGATAAGAATGACCATCAGGGCGAGGAAACAGCCGACAATCTGTCCCAGCGCACTGTCGAGGAACTGACTGAACTGGAACTGCATCGGGTTATCCAGCACCAGAATGTTAATGGTGCTCGCCAGCGCCCCCAGCGATCCGAGACGCCTTTTCTGCACTTCGATCCCGATAAAGAACGCCATCGCCGCCAGGCTAATGCAGAGCAGCAGCATGCTCTGCTGCGTCGCCGGCATGATCACCAGGAAGTACAAGGTGCCCAGCGGTAACGCCGCCAGGGTACCGTAAAGGAAGTCTATCGCCACCATTCGGGGATTCGGTAGCCGCATAGCCAGCGCAGTAACCACGGCAATCATCACCATCGCGCCGCTGCCTGAAGTCCAGCCGGTCCACAGCCAGAACAGCGTCCCGAGAATACAGGAGACGGAGGTGCGCCAGAAGTTCACCATTGCGTGATGACGCTCAGCGGACTCCACTTTGACCACCGTTTCGCCACGCAATACGCCATCTTCGATGCGGCTGATCTTGGTGTTGCCGACCACGCCACGCTTAAGCAATAAATAGCGTGTAGCGGCACCCACCCAGCTATAGATGGTGACGGGCGTATTATGCTCGCCTTTCCAGGTCAGAAACCGGCGCATACGCTTCAACTGCTGGTGGACATCCTGGACCGTCTCAACCGGCTCGGCGAACAGTTCGCGATAGTCATCCGTCACCATTTCCGGGCGCGAGTTCTGGATCAGGTAGGTTTCGCAAGCCTGGGTAATAAGCGTTAACGAAAGGGTATTGATGGCTTTCAGACGCTGATTCGCCTTCGCCCAGCGTGAAGATTCCATAATCAGGTTACTGCGCATGCCTTCCAGGGCCGCAGTGCGACGCACCAGTGCTCCCCAGGCCTGATCCACTTCCTCTTTGTCGCCATGCGCAACGCATAGCTGCATCAGCTTATATTGCGCAATCAGCAGGTTATCCAGTTCGAGGTCGATCTCTTTTTTAATCGATCGCGGAGAGAACAGCAGGTCGGCGACGATGGCGCTAACAATACCGATAACAATTTCGCTGCAGCGCTCCACAGCAAACTGCGGCGCCAGCATCGGGTTAGTGTGGATGGTAATGATGATAATCAGCGCGGTGTACCCGGCCAGCCCCCAGGCATAGGAGTTCTCGACCTTGACCAGCGAGGAGATCCAGGTACAAAACCCGGCCCACAGGCAGCAAACCAGCATCATTAGCAGAGGGGCGCGGATCATCAGGATGATAATGACCAGCGCGGCAATACAACCAATAAAGGTCCCGGCAATACGTAACATCCCGCGATAGCGAATCGCGCCAGAGTACGGCTCTCCCCCGGCGGCAAACGCTGGCCCGGCCGCGACGATCGCCGCCGTCAGCACCGCCCAGCGCGGCGTTTCGAGCTGAAAATGGAAACCGACAAACAGCGCCAGCACCACCGCACATGCAAGCTTAATGGCAAAGCGGAGATGCCGGGGAGCAATGGTATATGTCCCCATAGCGATTAACCGAATTCGCGCAGGCGCATAGCCAGTTTCTGGAAGAAGTTGGCCTGGCTGGTGTCGCGGTCTTCTTTACCGGTGATGACGACCGTCGCGGTAGTGCCTGACGGCCACAGGTTTCCCTGCTGGTGGTCGAGGCGAATACGCACCGGCACACGCTGCGCCAGACGCACCCATTCAAGGTTAGAATCGACCGAGGCCATCCCTTTCGAGTCGCTGCTGCTGCTGGCGTTGGTCACCCCTGCGGCGATACTGTCCACTGTGCCTTTCATGGTTTTGCTGCTGCCAAGCGGGGTAATCTCTGCACGGTAGCCCGGGCGGACGCCTTCCAGCTTGGTTTCTTCCAGATAGGCCATGACGTAAAAGGTATTCTCTTTCACCAGCGCCACCGCCGTGGAGCCGCGAGTGATAAATTCTCCGTTATAGACATTCAGGTTGGTCACCCAGCCATCCGCCGGGGCGCGGATCACCGTGCGCTCCAGATCCAGCCTGGCCAGATCGCGGCTGGCGACGGCTTTCGCCAGCTGATGCTCAACGGTTTGCAGCACGTTATTCGCCTGGTCTATCTCTTCCCGCGACATCGCCTGTACGCCGAGCTTATTCCGTCGACCGGCTTCAACGCGTTTCTCCTGGGCTAACGTTTGGTAGTAGGCGACATCGGCTTCTGCCTGATCCAGCGCTTTTTGGTAACGAGGTTGGTCAATAACGAACAATACCTGGTCTTTCTTAACCAGTTGGTTATCCTTGACGTTTACCTGGGAAATCAGCCCGGAGACATCCGGTGCAATGGCCACAATATCAGCACTAAAGCGCGCATCTCGCGTCCACGGCGAGGCGGTGTAATAGACCCAGGCGCGGAAAATCGCCACGAAGGCCAGAATGACCAGTATCACGGTAATAGCGGTACGGAGGATATTTCTTGTTAGTGTTTTCACATCAACCTCAAACGAACAAGCGCGATATCAAATAAAAAAGGCAGCAATAAAGCGCCGTATTAAACAGTGCAGGGTGCCAGACAAAATCGTATATGCCGGTCGGAACCAGCAATCGGTGCACCAGCCAGAAGATGGCCAGCGACAATAGCAACTCGAAGAAGATCGGCGGAAACGATAAGCCGAAAATCACGATGACAGGAAACAGACTCATGATGACCTTGAATAAGAAGCGTACAGGTAGTGAGCGAGATGCGTTTATTATGTAGCTAACAATATATTAACGTAACAATTGCAGCATTATCTATAATGTGTGATCTAAATCACTTTTAAGCCAGAGTGAATAATGGAACGACTAAAACGCATGTCCGTCTTCGCCAAAGTGGTCGAATTAGGTTCATTCACCGCGGCGGCCCGCCAGCTTCAGATGAGCGTTTCCTCGATCAGCCAGACAGTCGCAAAACTGGAGGATGAACTGCAGGTGAAGCTGCTTAACCGCAGCACCCGCAGCCTTGGCTTAACAGAAGCCGGTAAAATCTATTACCAGGGCTGCCGTAGGATGCTCTTTGAAGCGCAGGATGTCCATGAGCAATTATACGCATTTAACAACACGCCAATCGGGACGCTGCGCATCGGCTGCTCTTCAACTATGGCACAAAATGTCCTGGCTCGCATAACCGCGGAGATGCTGAAAGAATACCCTGGACTCTCCGTAAATCTGGTCACCGGGATACCCGCGCCGGACCTGATCGCCGATGGCCTTGACGTCGTTATCCGCGTTGGCGCGCTGCAGGATTCCAGCCTCTTTTCCCGCCGCCTGGGCTCAATGCCGATGGTGTTATGTGCCGCAAAAAGCTATCTGACACAGGCTGGCCATCCGGAAAAACCGGCCGATCTGGCCAGCCATGCATGGCTGGAATATAGCGTGCGACCGGACAACGAATTTGAAATTATTGCCCCGGAAGGGATCTCAACCCGGGTGACCCCGCAGGGTCGCTTTGTGACCAACGATCCCATGACCCTGGTGCGCTGGCTGACGGCCGGGGTGGGCATCGCTTACGTACCGCTGATGTGGGCGATCGAGGAGATCAACCGAGGTGAACTGGAGATCCTGCTGCCCAGCTATCAGTCCGATCCGCGTCCGGTCTACGCCCTGTATACGGAAAAGGATAAACTGCCGCTGAAAGTGCAGGTCTGCATCAACTATCTGACGGAGTATTTTGTCGACGTGGCAAAGATTTATCAGGGAATGCACGGACGCGGGATCGCCCGGTGAAGGGGTTCCCGGCGGCGCCGGGAACCCGGTAAGGATCAGGCGGTGCCGCCGACGGTAAGGTTATCGACCTTCAGGGTCGGCTGGCCTACGCCCACCGGTACGCTCTGGCCCTCTTTACCGCAGACGCCGACGCCGTTATCCAGGCGCAGGTCGTTGCCCACCATCGAAATCTGCTGCATAGTCTCAATGCCGGAGCCTATCAGCGTGGCCCCTTTCACCGCCTTCGTGACCTTCCCTTTTTCAATCAGATAGGCCTCAGAGGTGGAGAAAACGAACTTACCGGAGGTGATATCCACCTGCCCGCCGCCAAAGTTAGGTGCGAAGATCCCATAGTCAACTGACTCAATAATCTCCTGCGGCGTCGACTGGCCCGCCAGCATATAAGTGTTGGTCATACGTGGCATCGGCAGATGGGCATACGACTCGCGGCGGCCATTGCCGGTCGGCGCGACGTCCATCAGGCGCGCATTGAGCTTATCCTGCATATAGCCTTTCAGGATGCCGTTTTCGATCAGCACGTTGTATTGCCCCGGCGTGCCTTCGTCATCGATGGCCACCGAACCACGACGATCGACGATGGTACCGTCATCCACCACGGTGCACAGCTCAGAGGCCACCAACTCTCCCATATGGCCGCTAAAGACCGAGGTGCCGCGACGGTTGAAATCACCTTCCAGACCATGGCCAACCGCTTCATGCAGCAGGACGCCAGGCCAGCCAGCGCCAAGTACCACCGGCAGCATCCCCGCTGGCGCGGCGACCGCCGAGAGGTTAACCAGCGCCATGCGTACCGCTTCTTTCGCCCAGGCATCGGCCCGTACTTCGCCATCCTGGGAGGCGAGGAAATAGTCATAGCCAAAACGTCCGCCGCCGCCGCTGCTGCCGCGTTCGCGCTTGCCATCTTCTTCCACCAGTACGCTAACGGAAAGACGAACCAGCGGACGAACGTCGGCCGCCAGGGTGCCGTCGGTGGCGGCCACCAGAATCAGCTCATACACCCCGCTCAGGCTGGCTGAAACCTCCTGCACACGCTTGTCCGCCGCCCGGGCGACATTGTCCACCCGACGCAGAATATCCAGCTTCTCTTCCCGGCTCATGCTCTGCAGCGGGTCGATGCTGGTGTAGAGGGCACTATGCTCTACGGCGCCGAGGGTTTGTACTTTGCCATTGCCGGTCTCGCGCACAATGGTCCGCGCCGCCTGAGCGCTCTGCTCCAGCGCCAGCTTGCTGATCTGGTCCGCGTAGGCAAAACCCGTTTTTTCGCCGCTAACGGCGCGCACGCCTACGCCCTGGTCAATGTTGTACGACCCATCTTTAATGATGCTGTCTTCCAGAACCCAGGATTCGTGATAGCTCGACTGAAAATAGAGATCGCCGTAATCGAGGCGGCGCTCGGTCAGTTGACCAAGAATGGCAAACAGATCCTGATGATTCAGGCCATTTGCCGACAGTAGTTGTTCACTTACCAGGTTCAGACTCATCGTTATGCTACTCGTTTGTTGCCGCCTGACAGGCGGAAATACAGAAGGCTATCTATTGAGATTGCGGCAATTCCCGGCAATCGTCAAATCATTGCTTTTTGTTGCTACGCGCCTGGCGCAGCACTTCATTGATCTGCGGCTGGTCAATCGGGCCAGTGATGCGATAGCGCAGAATCGAGACTTTGTTCCACAGCGGCCCCAGCACCTTGCTGGCGGCAAATACCGCCGCGCCGACGATCGGGTTGACGGCGAAGGCTGCTGCCACGCCGACGGTGGCGGAGATTTCCGGCGCAACCACCGCTTGCAGATCCAGCCGTCGACGCACCAGGTCGACCGACCCTTTCATGGCAATGTCGGCTTCCAGGCCATCCACCAGCGTATCATCGGTATGCAGTACGCCATCCTTAATCCATGCCGTACTGTTAATAGAATCGAAATAAAAGCCTTCGCTGAAAGTATCGCTGAAATCGAAACGCAGTTTACGCAGCAGGGCATCGACGCTCAGCAAACGCAGCAGCTGGCCAGCGTGTCCGGTACTCAGGTCGGTAAACTGCCCTTTGCCAAGGTGACTTTTAATGATGCCATTGAGCGACGCCACATCTGGCGACCAGGGCGGCGCGCGCCAGTGCAGATCGTAGTCGATATCAAACGACGAATCCTTCACCGGCGTGGAAACACCGAAGAAATTGGCAAACTCATCCGTCTTATTGCCATGCAGTCTGCCTTTTAGCGATGTGCGCACCCCGGAAGGAGCGCTCACCCACACGCCGTCGGTTGTCAGCCGGCCAAACCCGGTATCCACCAGACCGTTGGCGAGCGTTAAGGTATCGCCCTTGATCGTCACATCGCCGTCGATACGGCCATATTTTTGCCCCCACAACCAGCACTCGGCGCAGCGCAGCTGTAGATCGGGCCAGCCGTGGAAATCCAGCCGCGTCTGTGCCTGTGGGAGCGCATTTCCCGTCCCGCTCTGGCCGCTGGCGCTGGCCGGGTTGAAATAGAGATAACGCACATTTGCCAGCCATGGAGCATTATCACGCATCGTCAGGGTGGCGTTGATCTCACGTCCCTGCGCCTCAACCAGCGAGCCGCCGGCAACCGGCTGCGACATCAGACTGACGTTGTTCCATTGCTGGCCGCCAAGCGCCAGCGACGGCGTACGTAGCACAATGCGCGGTGGAAAAAGCACACTGCTGCTGACTTCATTTGCCGCCCCATTCTGGAAGAGCGCCAGCCACTGCGCACCATCCATCGGCGGCAGGTTGAGCTCAACGCCAGGCTGGTCGGGCAGCGGAGAGAGGCCTTTGCTGTCCGTGGTAAGGATCGCTCTGTCCAGCGTTAGCTTACGGTTCAGCAACCAGCGGCTGTTGATATGATTCTTCGCCCCGATAGAGCCGGTCAGGTCGAAGCTGTTCAGACCGCCAGCGACGTTGATGTTGACCGGCAGGGGTTCGCCGGCAGGCTTACTGACCGGCGGAGGTAAGTGACTACTCACATTCTTCAGGTCGCCCTTGATATCGACCTTATAGCTGGCATTGCCGTGGTACGGCAGCTCGATAGCGACCTTACCCTCCCACGGGACGCTACCGCTCAGCGCCTCATTCACGGCTTTCGGCAGCAGCCCGGTGCGCGACGGCTGCCAGTTGGCATTCATCCCGACGTCCACCAGGAAGGCTTTTTCACCTTCGCGGGTGGAAAAATTGAGGTTCAGTGGCTGATTAAACCAGGTCGCGCTCAACGTGTCGCTATTAAGATCGCCATTCACAAAGCTGAAATTACCGCTCAGATTCTGCAGCGTAGTATCTAATGGCTTGATAAAAAGATTGTTATTCTGCAGACGGACATCGCCTTTCGCAGTGGTCATTTCGCCATCAAGGGGAATGTTTAAATGTAAGCGAGCGCTCACATCGCCATCCAGCTGCAGGGACTCCAGCGCCGCACCCAGAGACTCTTTTAGCGGCGTGGTGTTGAAATAAGGTCCCACTTCTTTGCCCGGGCCTTTGATGTCGGCATCTATCAGCAGTTTTTCCTGCGCATAGTCCGGGATCGCGGCATCAAGATTGCTGGCAGCCACGTTGCCAAGCATCGCTTTATCCGCCCGCATCCACAGGCCGTTGTTGATAAAGTTAAGGTCGATATTCAGCCCGGTCAGCGCCGGCCAGTCCGGTTGAAAAGCAAAAGTGGCGTTCTTCAGCGGGACATAAACCTGGAACTGGCCTTCATTATGCGGATACGGGAACAGATGCGGGTTGCCGCCATACACCAGCGTCGCATCGCTGGCTTGCCCCGCTTTAATCGCGCCGCTGAGGTAATCCACCAGCGCTTTACCCATCAGGTTTTCCGGAAAGTAACGCCACGCCTGGCCGCCATCATTGGTGCTGATGCCCGCCAGAATGCCCAGCCACGGATCGTCCCCCTGCGGTTGCAGATAACGGAAGCCGCCGCGAGCGCGTACGCCCGTCGCCTGCACGTCAATATCGCGGCCATCGAGCATAAACCCCTTGTCGTTTTTCACCCAACTGAGGGTGGCTTCGCCAGCGGCGATCTCCAGCGGAGCGCGGAAAACGCCGACATAGGGCATCAGCGCCTTCGTCATCCGGGCTTGCAGTTCCCCGTGCTCAACGCTGCCATCAAGGCTGCCAGAAAAGTGCTCCGCCCCCGGCAGAAGTTTCCACTGCTTCCATGCCAGATCGCTCCACTGCACCTGAAAGCGTGTTTTCTCGGTCGCCTGCAGGGGAATATCAAGGGCCAGCAGGTTGATCTTGCCGCTGGGCTGCGTAGTGCGCCAGAGTTGGCCCAGGGAAGGCGCCAGCTTATCGGCAAAAGGCAGTAAACCGCTGAGGCCGCTGAGGGCTAAATTGCTGGCGCGAATACGTAATTCATCGCTTCGCTGACCATTATCGCCACCGACGTCCTGCGCCGGGATCCAGGCCATCGCCAGCGCGCCACTTGGCCACGGTTTATCGTCGATAGCAATCCGGGTATCGGGAATATAGAAGCCCCAGCTTTGCTGGTTATGAGAGAGATGCGCCGTCAGGTTATCCACCGACAGATGATGGACTTCGTTATCGCCCTGCCAGCTGGCGCCCCCTTTTTTCAGCCATACATCGCCGCCGGCCACATCGCCTTTTTCAATCGTCATCCAGCCTTCAAGGCTGAAGCGGGCGCTCTTTAGGGCAATATTGTCCTGCATCCAGCGGCCCAGCCACGGTTTGACGTCAATATCGTCAGCCTGCAGCCACACCCGGCCTTTGTTCAGCAGGCCATCTTCATCACGGAGATCCATCCGCACCTGCATGACGCCATGCTGGCCGGTGAGACTGGAAAGACTGAGTTGCCCCTCGGCGCGGTGACGGTTCCTGCCGTTAAGCCAGGTCAGCTGCGGAACCGCCAGCTCCGCCCGCTGGCCGGAAAGGGTCAGGAAACTCAGCTGACTGTCGCGCAGAGTAAAGTGATCGAACTGACGTAAAAAGAGATCGCTGATGCGGTCGCCTTTCAGACTGTCGCCGCCGTCGTTGGTCTGAATAGGGGTATTGGTATGGACCTGCAACTGCCAGAAAGTGAGGTCGCGGAACTGCCAGCGCATATGCAGCAGGCTTTGCCAGACGTCCAGCGCCAGGGTCACGCGCTTGACCGCCATTGTGCCGCCATCTTTCAGCCCGACATGTATATCACGGACATCCAGCGTTGGACCAAAAGTTTGCCAGCTGGCGCTGATCTGCGAGGCGTCCACCGGCGCGCCAGTGAGGGAGGAGATCTTCTCCAGCAGCTGCGGACGCCAGGCGTCGAGCTGCGGCAACACGAGACGCAAGCCACTCACCAGCAGCGCGACGATAACAATCAATGTTGCCACGGTGAGCAATAATATCCCGGGCAGTCGCCTCACGCCTCTCTCCTTGTCAGCCGCACAATGACGCGGTGTCTTACATCATAACCACATCGAACTGCTCTTGATTATAGAGCGGCTCAATTTGTACCTTCACCTGCTTGCCGACAAAGATTTCCACTTCCGCCAGCGCGTGCGACTCTTCCCCTTTCAGGGTTTCCGCCACCGCAGGGGAAGCATAGACCAGGAAACGATCGGAATCATAAGCATGATGCACGCGGACGATCTCACGCATAATCTCATAGCATACTGTTTCGACCGACTTTACCGTTCCGCGTCCGTGGCAGGTCGGGCACTCGTTGCACAGCACATGCTCCACGCTTTCGCGAGTGCGTTTACGGGTCATCTCCACCAGCCCCAGCTGGGAGAAGCCGTTGATGCTGGTCTTCACCCGGTCTTTACTTAGCGCCTGCTCCAGGGAGTGCAGCACCCGTCGACGATGGTCTTCATTGTTCATATCAATGAAATCAATGATGATAATGCCACCGAGGTTACGTAAACGCAGCTGACGGGCTATCGCCTGGGTGGCTTCGATGTTGGTATTGAAAATCGTATCGTCAAGGTTGCGGTGCCCGACAAAGGCCCCGGTATTGATATCGATAGTCGTCATCGCCTCGGTCTGGTCGATGATCAGGTAGCCTCCGGACTTCAGCTCGACTTTACGCTCCAGCGCGCGCTGAATTTCATTCTCCACGTCAAAGAGATCGAAGATTGGCTGGCGGCCGCTGTAGTGTTCCAGCTTGCTGGTCATCTCCGGAATATATTCGGCGGTGAATTCGAGCAGCGCCTCGTAGGTCAGCCGCGAGTCAACGCGAATACGGTCAAGATGCGCATCGGCAAAATCACGCAGCACGCGCTGGGCCAGCGCCAGTTCGCCATACAGCTGATAGCGGGTCTGGTTGCGTTTTTTGCGCTCCATTACCTTGGTCCATACGCGCTTAAGATAGGCGGCATCCGCGGCCATCTCTTGCTCGTGAACGCCTTCCGCAGCAGTGCGAATGATAAACCCGCCCTGTTCATCGCAATATTCTGCGACCACCTTTTTCAACCGCTCGCGCTCGGCTTCGCTTTCAATACGCTGAGAGACGCCCACGTGGGAGGCGCCCGGCATAAATACCAGATAGCGGGAAGGCAGCGTAATGTCCGTGGTCAGACGCGCGCCTTTGGTACCCAGCGGATCTTTAACCACCTGGACCATCAGGTCCTGGCCCTGGCGCACCAGCTCTGAAATATCGCGTACGGTAAACTGCTTTTGCTCCTCGCCGGCGACGCACTCGGTGTGCGGCATGATATCGGAGGCGTGGAGGAAGGCCGCCTTATCCAGACCAATATCTACAAAAGCCGCCTGCATTCCGGGCAGCACTCGGCTAACACGACCTTTGTAGATATTGCCTACGATTCCGCGTCGCGCTTCACGCTCAATATGAATTTCCTGCAGAATACCGCCATCAATATACGCAACGCGCGTTTCGGATGGCGTTACGTTAACTAATAATTCAGCCGTCATCTTTATCCCTTTTCTTTACGCAGTGAGTTAAAGTTACTGAGCAACTCATACGTTTCCACCAGCGGTAAGCCGACTACGGCGTGATAGCTGCCATTAATCTTCCTGACGAAGCAACCACCCAACCCTTGAATACCGTATGCACCTGCTTTATCTAAAGGCTCGCCGCTGGCCACATAGTCGGCGATATCCTGCTCGCTAAGCTGCCGGAAGGTCACTTCCGTGACCACCAGACAGTCCAGCGTCTGCTGCTTATCCGCCAGCGCCACCGCGGTCATGACCTGATGGGTGTGGCCGGAAAGCAGACGCAGCATCGCTGCTGCGTGTTCAGCATCGCGCGGTTTTTCCAGCACTTCGCCATTAAGAATAACAATCGTATCCGCGCCCAGCACGGGCAAATCACGCGGCGCCATCGCCACCCCGGCCTGCGCTTTTTCGCGCGCCAGACGGGCGACATAGTGCTGAGCACTCTCCTGCGGCTGGCGCTGCTCCTCAATACCTGGAACCAGACGCTCGAACGCGAGACCAAGCTGAGTCAGCAGTTCCTGCCGACGCGGGGAACCAGAAGCAAGATACAGAGTTGTCATATCAACCTTATTGCACGGCAAATTGCTGGCGCACTTTGCGCATCAGCAGGAAGAGCCATGGCCAGAGGACACCGTTTACTACACTACTCCAGAATACTTCCGGACGGAAAGAGACGTTGATCACTAAAAACTCTGCCCAGAAAACAATGATATCCACGGCCAGGGATAACAGCATAACCACCAGCGCCTGTTGCCAGAGCGCCAGGTTACGGAACAGCTGATACTTCAGCGCCACCAGATAGGCGACGATGCTTAAAGACAACGCGCGAACGCCGAGCGTTGAACCACTGATGAGATCAAGAATAGCCCCCATCACGAAGCCCGTCCCTACGTTCACCCGATGCGGCAGGGCGAGGATCCAGTACAGCAGGATCAATAATACCCAGTTGGGCCGGAAAACGCTGATGTCCGCCGGCCAGGGCATAATTTGCAGCAATAGCGCGATAAGAAACGAGAGCCAGATAACCCAGCGTCCCTGGCTACGGTAACTTGCCACTATTGCCCCCCTGCAGGCTGCGACGGCTGAGAAGGCGTCAGCCCGGTGGCGGGCGCCGGCATCTGCGGCCCCATCGCATCCGGCGCAGGCAGTACCTGCGGCATCATCTGCATCAGGCGTTCGTTAGCCACCCGATGGACCTCTTCCGGGGTCATCGGGTTAGCGCCATTGCGATCGGCGCCCCACAGCAGCAGCAAATAGCGTAAGCGCTGCAGACCGGCGGTCGGGCGCGCCTGAATGACGGTGTAAGCACGCTGGGTGTCCAGTTTCACCGAAGAAACCACCCCAACCGGATACCCTTCCGGGAAGCGGCCGCCGAGACCAGAGGTCACCAGCACGTCGCCGACGCGAATATCGGTATTCGCCGGCAGATGTTCAAGCTGGAGATCGTCAGTGCAGCCGTTACCGGCGGCAATCACGCGAATGTCGTTACGCAGGACCTGGATCGGCAGCGCATGGGTGGCATCACAGATCAGCAGTACCCTACTGGTCATTTTCGCCACGGCGACCACCTGCCCCACCACGCCTTTATCGCTGATAACCGGCTGGCCTTCATAAACGCCGTTCACGCTGCCCTTATCGATAACCACCTGATCGCTGTAGGGATCGTTGACCGTCGAGATGACCTGCGTCACCATTTTTTGCTCGTCCTGACGCAGCGGCGAGCCAAGTAGTTCACGCAGGCGCGCGTTCTCTTGCTTATACTGGCCCAACATCAGCAGATCGCTGTTTTTCAGCAACAGCTCCTGACGCAGCGCACGGTTTTCCAGTTCGAGCTGGTCGCGGGTAGCCAGCGTCTGCGATACGCTGTCGAGCAGTTCCCGGGGACCATTAGAGACAAAGTAGAATGGGCTGACGGCTGTATCCATGTACGTTCTGATTTGACTGAACGTACCCAGGCGGCTGTCGGCGATAATCACGCCAAGCGCCACCAGCACCGCCAGAATAAGGCGAATCTGTAGCGAGGGGCCACGGCTAAAAATTGGCTTCATAGGCTATGCGTATTCTCGTGTCAGTAAAGACCAGGGGCAGCGCGTAAGCCACCCCGGACCTTCAGGCTGACTACTCTTCGCTAAACAGGTCGCCGCCGTGCATGTCGATCATTTCCAGCGCCTTGCCGCCGCCACGCGCTACGCAGGTCAGCGGATCTTCAGCAACCACGACTGGAATACCGGTTTCTTCCATTAACAGACGGTCCAGATTGCGCAGCAGCGCACCACCGCCGGTGAGAACCATCCCGCGCTCGGAGATATCAGAAGCCAGTTCCGGCGGGCACTGCTCAAGAGCAACCATAACCGCACTCACGATGCCGGTCAGCGGCTCCTGCAGCGCTTCAAGAATTTCGTTTGAGTTGAGGGTGAAGCCGCGTGGAACGCCTTCCGCCAGGTTACGGCCGCGAACTTCGATCTCGCGTACTTCATCGCCCGGATAAGCCGAACCGATTTCGTGCTTGATACGCTCAGCGGTCGCTTCACCGATCAGGGAACCATAGTTACGACGCACGTAATTGATGACAGCTTCGTCGAAGCGGTCACCACCGATACGCACGGAGGAGGAGTAGACCACACCGTTCAGGGAGATGACCGCCACCTCGGTAGTACCACCACCGATATCCACCACCATTGAGCCAGTTGCTTCAGAAACCGGCAGACCCGCGCCGATCGCTGCCGCCATCGGTTCTTCAATCAGGAACACTTCGCGAGCGCCTGCGCCTTGCGCGGATTCACGAATGGCACGGCGTTCTACCTGGGTGGCGCCAACCGGCACGCAGACCAGCACACGCGGGCTCGGGCGCATAAAGCTGTTGCTGTGCACTTGTTTAATAAAGTGCTGCAGCATTTTTTCCGTCACGAAGAAGTCAGCGATGACGCCGTCCTTCATCGGGCGGATCGCCGCGATATTACCCGGGGTACGGCCGAGCATCTGCTTCGCTTCATGACCCACGGCAGCGACGCTTTTCGGCGATCCGGCACGATCCTGACGAATGGCCACCACGGAAGGCTCATTCAATACGATGCCTTGTCCTTTTACGTAAATAAGGGTATTCGCGGTACCCAGGTCAATGGACAGGTCATTGGAAAACATGCCACGAAATTTTTTTAACATACTAAGGGATAATCCTGAAAGCTGGGGCGGAAAACAAAATCCGCTTACTTTACCAACCACACGCAGCAGCGACAAGGCGCAAAAATCACCTGCTGCGGTGAAAATTAGTGCAGTTCATTTCCTTTGTTACAAATTTTTCCGGCTTCGTTCATTGCTGAAATCTTCAGCAGTGCTCCACACCTGAATTTGTAACCTGTCAAAGGAGGTTCACTGGCATTTACATTGCGATGATCCGGCAGGTAGACAAGCACACCCCCTTCACGATGGCGCGAGTTATTCTACGTGAAATCACGCTAAACGGCAGATCAAACCGAGTATCTTTGCGAATATTTTTTCACATTTGTGTCAAGTGGCTGTGAGGCGGCAAAAAATTCCCCCTGCCCGCCCGTGACACCGCATTGAGACAGTACCAGCCACTCGCTACGGCTGCGTACGCCCGTCGCAAAAACTTGCATAGGCATGCCTTTACAGGCTTCCACCAGGCTTTGTACCAGCAGCTGGTTCTCGCTGCGCTTTTCGATGTTGCGCGCCAGCCCTGGATGCAGCTTGATCACTTCCGCATCCAGCTGTTTGATCCAGCTAGTACCCACCAGGGTTAATCCCGCCTGAACCACTGCCACCCGAACACCGAGGGCATTAACCAACCGCATAACGGGCTGCAGGCGGCCGATATATTGACAAACATCTGCCTCTGCAAGTTCAAAAATAATCCGCTGACGCTGAGATTTTTCACATTGCATCAGGGCATCGCGCAGCCAGCGCTGGAAACGCGGGCGGATTAGCGACTCTACCGACAGCTGCAGGGCCAGGTTCTCTTCGGGCCAGAAGCCTAAAAATGGCAGCAGGCGCGTCACCTGCAGGCGGTCATACTCCTCTGCCAGGCCAAACTGCAGCACCATCGGCATGTATTCCGCGGCAATCACCTCTTCTTTACCGTCGTACATCCGTGACATCAGCTCACGGTGATGCACGCGTCCGTCGCGGGTGACGGCCGGTTTTTGATATAACCGCGGCCCGCCGCGACTGAGCATCTGTTCGATCAGTGTCCGCCAGCGAACGTTGCCGCGGCCTTTCTCAGGAAGGGTGTCGTCATAAACCGACCAGCTGTTGCTGCCCTGCAGCACCGCGTTGCGCGTCGCCGCTTCGGCATGTTCCATGACCTGCGCAGTCGATTGCCCACTGCGGAAAGCACAGATGCCGATATGCATCATATCGTCACGATCGAGAATGCGCGTCGGTGGCAACGCGTCCATCGCCTTCAGCAACAGTCCGGCGATGCTATCCGCCTCTTTTAACGTACGGTGCGGCAGCAGCACGGCAAAGTCGCTACGGTGATAGCGCGCCAGAAGTGCGCCGGGGTAACGCATAATAAAGGTAGAGAGCAGGTTGATAAGCGTAAAGTAATGCTCTTCGGCTGCCGTGCGTCCCCAGTTGTCCCGCAGCAGATCGAACTCCGGCAGACGGATCATCATCACGATGCCGTAGGCGCCCACTTTTTCCTGATCTTCCAGTAGGGTGGCCAGCTGATTGTCAAAAAACAGGCGGTTATTCAGGCCGGTTTTGGAATCCTGTGCCGCATAGGAGCGAATCAGCGTATCCATTCGGCTGCGCTGATCGCTGGCAAACTGCAGCTCCGACAGCAGCATATCCAGCGCGCTACTGGTACTGGCCGGCCATTCATAGACCGACCCGCGCACCTGCGGCCCGCGCTCGCCGCTCAGGATGCGCGTGGAACGAAGCTCAAGCAGCTCCTGGCCGGCCAGCTGGCGGCGGATCCAGCGGACGGCGAAGAAGATAATCACCACCATAAAGCCGATAGAGATCGACAGCGGGGCCGTGACCGACAGCGAACGGAAATAGTTAACCATCGGGTCAACGTAGACCAGATGCAGAGTGATACCCGGATGTTTAAGCGACGGGACCGTCACCTCACGGAATTGTTCATGGCTTCCCAGCGGGCGATAGCTGTCGGTTCGGGAGTGACTGTAGAGCGGTTTGCCGTTCAGCATGAAATCGATATGCACGATCTCGAACGGTGTCAACAGTTCGTCCAGTTGCGGCTCAAGCTGGTCAAACGAGGTAGTGATGAGCCGGTTATCCAGCATCGTTGCCACCCCCTGCACGCGGTTTGCAACCTTATTCTCAATGCCGTTATAAAAGCTCAGCGAAGCACCAATCAGCGTGACGAAGATGGTCAGGCTAGTTAGCAGCGTGATAAAGGCTGAGAACTTCGTCGTTAATCGCATCCCTGTGTTAACTCCGCGAGTGAATGACTGCCCAATGAACCATCAGGCCCCCCTGCCGGCGCGCGCCTTGCCGCTAGCATTAACCTTTTAAAGCGCGACGCATACTATCAAAGATGGCGAGTCTGGCAATGGAATGCGTATTATCGGCGAAATTATGCCGATAGCGAGTATAGTCGGCAGAAAAAATTTGCCAATCGTCGCCCGCCTGCGGCCTACACCAGAAGCGCTTTAATTTTAGACGCTGAATGGCAACCCGACGCCAGCGGCGCATAGTATTAAGGATTGACCTTGTGTCCCCTTTTGTCTGATAAAGATGCCGGGTCATGCACGGTAAAGGAAACGTCTTGTGCCACTTTCCGATGATTCCTGGTCTCCTGTCCTCCTGGCAGGGCGACGGTTGATATCCTTAATGTGCAATTTTTCGTGACATATTCGCGATTCATCGCCGTCTCCGTCATGCTTAGGGAAACGCATGACGGAGAACACCATGAAAAGAAAAACACTGACGGAAGCCGACGTCACGGCCGAGTCTGTTTTTATGCTGAAGCGTCGCCAGGTGCTGAAAATGCTGGGCATCAGCGCGACCGCACTTTCTCTTCCCGCGACCGCACGGGCCGATCTGCTGGACTGGTTTAAAGGCAACGACCGACCGCCGGCTCCGGCAGGCAAAGCACTCGACTTTGCCAGGCCCACCGAATGGCAGTCAAAGCTGACGCTTACCCCGGAAGATAAGGTTGCCGGTTACAACAACTTTTATGAATTTGGCCTCGATAAAGCCGACCCGGCAGCGAACGCGGGCAGCCTGCGCACCGACCCCTGGACGCTGACCATTGGCGGTGAAGTGGCGAAGCCGTTGACTCTTGACCATGACGATCTGACCAAACGCTTTCCGCTGGAGGAGCGCATTTACCGTATGCGCTGCGTGGAGGCCTGGTCGATGGTGGTTCCCTGGGTGGGCTTCCCGCTGCATAAACTGTTAGCGCTGGTGGAGCCCACCAGCAACGCGCGCTACGTGGCCTTCAAAACCCTCTATGCCCCGGAGCAAATGCCCGGGCAGAAAGATCGTTTTATCGGCGGGGGACTCGCTTATCCTTATGTGGAAGGCCTGCGGCTGGATGAAGCAATGCACCCGCTGACACTGCTTACCGTCGGCGTGTATGGCAAAGCGCTGCCGCCGCAAAACGGCGCGCCGATCCGCCTGACCGTACCGTGGAAGTATGGCTTTAAAGGCATAAAATCCATCGTCAGCATCGAACTGACCCGCGATCGGCCGCCAACCACCTGGAATATGGCGGCGCCGGACGAATACGGTTTCTTTGCCAACGTCAATCCCCATGTCGATCATCCCCGCTGGTCGCAGGCCAGCGAACGGTTTATCGGCGCCGGTGGCGTACTCGACGTGAAGCGTCAGCCGACACTGCTATTCAACGGCTATGCCGACGAAGTGGCCTCACTGTATCGCGGCATGAACCTGCGGGAGAACTTCTAGTGCGTTTCACCGTCAAACAGATCGTCTGGCTGAAGGTTTTACTTCACCTTGCGGGTTTTTTGCCGCTGGTCTGGTTATTCTGGGCCGGGCACCAGGGCTACTTTAGCGCCGATCCCGCCAAGGATATCCAGCACTTTACCGGCAGAATGGCGCTTAAGTTTCTGCTGGCGACGCTGTTGGTGTCTCCGCTGGCACGCTACGCGAAGCAGCCATTATTAATTCGCGTTCGCCGCCTGTTAGGTCTATGGTGTTTTGCCTGGGCGACACTGCACCTGACCAGCTATACCCTGCTGGAGCTGGGCATTAACAATCTGGCGTTGCTGGGCTCGGAGATTATTACTCGCCCCTACCTGACGTTAGGCATGGTCTGCTGGGCGATCCTGTTGGCGCTGGCGATAACTTCGACGCAGGCGATGCAGCGAAAACTGGGTCGTCGCTGGCAACTTTTACACAACTTCGTCTATCTGGTGGCGATCCTCGCGCCGATTCACTACCTGTGGTCGGTAAAGATCGTCTCACCGCAGCCCCTCATTTATGCCCTGTTGGCCGTGGTGCTTTTGGCATGGCGTTATAAGAAGTTCCGCCAGTGGTGGCGCTGAATCCGGTAATGTGCAGTTTCCCGCAGATCCTTTATCAACCGCGACTCTTTTTCAGATAGCGGTTGATAATCTTCCCTGATAAGACCAGTATTTAGCTGCCAATTGCTACGAAATCGTTATAATGTGCGACTTTGGTTTTCCTGACGGGGTTTTCTGACCCGGAAAAGGTGACAAGGGCGCATTGAAGGTATATGTTGTTTTTTACCCGAAAATGGCAGGAGATCGCCACACGATGGTAGACAAGTCTCACATTTTGCTTTTGAATGGGCCAAACATTAACATGCTCGGAACGCGCGAGCCTGAGAAGTATGGCACCCTCACGCTGGCTGAAATTGTTAACCGTTTAACATCTGAAGCGGCGGCGCTGAATGTGAGCCTGGATCACCTGCAGTCCAACGCGGAGTATGCGTTAATCGACCGAATTCATCAGGCTAAAGACAACGTGGACTATATCCTGATTAATCCGGCCGCGTTCACGCACACCAGCGTAGCAATCCGTGATGCGTTGCTTGCTGTGAACATCCCGTTTATCGAGATTCACCTGAGCAATGTGCATGCACGCGAACCCTTCCGCCAGCACTCGTATCTGTCAGATGTCGCCGCTGGCGTCATTTGCGGACTGGGGGCGGACGGCTATTCATACGCTTTACAGACGGCGGTAAAACGCCTGTCACAATCACACTAAACAAAGAGTACGGAACCCACTCATGGATATTCGTAAGATTAAAAAACTGATCGAGCTGGTTGAAGAATCAGGTATCTCCGAACTGGAAATTTCTGAAGGCGAAGAGTCTGTTCGCATCAGCCGCTCTGCACCGGCCGCAAGCTATCCGGTTATGCAGCAGGCGTATGCTGCGCCGATGATGCAGCCTCAGGCACCTGCCGCGGCGGCTGCCGCTCCAGCTGCCGCCGCTGAAGCGCCGGCGAAAGCGGAAATCAGTGGTCACATCGTACGTTCCCCGATGGTTGGTACTTTCTACCGCACGCCGAGCCCGGACGCAAAAGCGTTTGTGGAAGTTGGCCAGAAAGTTAACGTGGGCGACACCCTGTGCATCGTCGAAGCGATGAAAATGATGAACCAGATCGAAGCCGACAAAGCCGGCGTGGTGAAAGCCATTCTGATCGAAAGCGGCCAACCAGTAGAATTCGACGAGCCGCTGGTAGTTATCGAGTAACGAGGCGAACATGCTGGATAAAATTGTCATCGCTAACCGTGGCGAGATCGCACTGCGCATCCTGCGTGCCTGTAAAGAACTGGGCATCAAGACCGTCGCTGTGCACTCTACTGCGGACCGCGATCTAAAACACGTATTGTTAGCGGATGAGACGGTCTGCATCGGTCCGGCTCCGTCCGTAAAAAGCTATCTCAACATCCCGGCTATTATCAGCGCCGCTGAGATCACTGGCGCGGTAGCTATTCACCCAGGCTATGGCTTCCTCTCTGAGAACGCCAATTTTGCTGAACAGGTTGAACGCTCCGGCTTTATCTTCATCGGCCCAAAAGCCGACACCATCCGCCTGATGGGCGACAAAGTGTCCGCGATCACCGCGATGAAGAAAGCCGGCGTCCCAACCGTGCCGGGTTCTGACGGCCCGCTGACCGACGACATGGATGCTAACCGCGCCCATGCTAAACGCATCGGCTATCCGGTGATCATCAAGGCCTCCGGCGGCGGCGGCGGTCGCGGTATGCGCGTTGTGCGTAGCGACGCTGAGCTGGCCCAGTCCATCTCCATGACCAAAGCGGAAGCCAAAGCGGCTTTTAATAACGACATGGTCTACATGGAGAAATACCTGGAAAACCCACGCCACATCGAAATTCAGGTGCTGGCGGACGGTCAGGGTAACGCTATCTATCTGGCTGAGCGCGACTGCTCCATGCAGCGCCGTCACCAGAAAGTGGTCGAAGAAGCGCCGGCGCCGGGCATTACCCCGGAGCTGCGTCGCTACATCGGCGAGCGTTGCGCGAAAGCCTGTGTTGATATCGGCTACCGCGGGGCGGGTACCTTCGAGTTCCTGTTCGAAAACGGCGAGTTCTACTTCATTGAAATGAACACCCGTATCCAGGTAGAACACCCGGTTACCGAAATGATCACCGGCGTAGACCTGATCAAAGAGCAGCTGCGTATCGCTGCTGGCCAGCCGCTGTCCATTAAACAGGATGAAGTGGTGGTTCGCGGCCATGCGGTGGAATGCCGTATCAACGCCGAAGACCCGAACACCTTCCTGCCAAGCCCGGGTAAGATTACCCGTTTCCACGCACCGGGCGGCTTTGGCGTGCGCTGGGAGTCTCATATCTACGCTGGCTACACTGTACCCCCGTACTATGACTCCATGATCGGCAAACTGATCTGCTACGGCGAAAGCCGTGACGTAGCGATTGCCCGCATGAAGAATGCGCTGCAGGAGCTGATTATCGACGGTATCAAAACCAACGTCGATCTGCAGATGCGCATTATGAGCGACGAGAACTTCCAGCATGGTGGCACTAACATCCACTATCTGGAGAAAAAACTCGGTTTGCAGGAAAAATAATCCTGTACTCGCTGCAAAAGGCCGGTTAATCCGGCCTTTTTTCTTTTTCTCTCCTCTCAACTTTTCCATGCGGTACAATCCCCGCTTTCTTCATCCTCAAGGGACAAAAAATGGACAAACGCTTTGTTCAGGCCCACAAAGAAGCGCGCTGGGCGCTGTGGCTGACCCTTCTCTATCTTGCCGCCTGGCTGGCGGCGGCGTATCTGCCGGGGGTCGCTATCGGTTTTACCGGCCTGCCCCACTGGTTTGAAATGGCCTGCCTGCTGGTACCGCTGCTGTTTATTTTGCTGTGCTGGGCGATGGTCAAACTGGTTTTCCGCGATATTCCTCTGGAGGACGACGATGCAGTTTGAGGTCATTATTCCCCTGATCGCTTATCTGGTGGTGGTGTTCGGCTTATCCCTTTACGCCATGAGAAAACGCGCTTCAGGAAGTTTTCTCAACGAGTACTTCCTCGGCAGCCGCTCGATGGGCGGCTTCGTGCTGGCCATGACCTTAACCGCCACCTATATTAGCGCCAGCTCGTTTATCGGCGGGCCCGGCGCCGCCTATAAATATGGCCTGGGTTGGGTACTGCTGGCGATGATCCAGCTCCCCGCTATCTGGCTGTCGCTGGGTGTGCTGGGGAAAAAATTCGCCATCCTTGCGCGCCGCTATAATGCCGTCACGCTAAATGACATGCTGTTTGCGCGCTACCAGAGCCGCCTGCTGGTCTGGCTGGCCAGCCTGAGCCTGCTGGTCGCCTTTGTCGGCGCCATGACCGTCCAGTTTATCGGCGGCGCCCGCCTGCTGGAGACGGCGGCGGGTATTCCCTACGACACCGGGCTGTTGATCTTCGGGATCAGCATCGCGCTGTATACCGCCTATGGCGGGTTTCGCGCCAGCGTGCTCAACGATACGATGCAGGGCATGGTGATGCTGATCGGCACGATCGTGCTGCTGGTGGGCGTGATCCACGCGGCCGGCGGCATCGGCCACGCGGTAGAAACACTGCAGTCGATCGACGTCAAGCTGGTGTCCCCGCAGGGCGCGGAGGATATCCTCTCGCCAACCTTTATGGCCTCGTTTTGGGTGCTGGTCTGCTTCGGCGTTATTGGTCTGCCACATACCGCAGTGCGCTGTATCTCCTACAAAGACAGCAAAGCCGTGCATCGCGGCATCATTATCGGCACCATCGTGGTGGCGATCCTGATGTTTGGTATGCATCTGGCTGGCGCATTAGGCCGGGCGGTGATCCCCGATTTAACCGTGCCGGATCTGGTGATCCCGACGCTGATGGTTAAAGTGCTTCCACCCTTTGCCGCCGGGATCTTCCTTGCCGCGCCGATGGCGGCGATTATGTCGACGATCAATGCCCAACTTCTGCAAAGTTCCGCTACGATCATCAAAGATCTGTACCTGAACTGGCGTCCGGAACAGGCGACCAACGAAAAGCGGCTTAAGCGCATGTCCGCCAGTATTACGCTTCTGCTGGGGGTCCTGCTGCTGCTCGCGGCCTGGCGGCCGCCGGAGATGATAATCTGGCTGAACCTGCTGGCCTTCGGTGGCCTGGAAGCCGTCTTCCTCTGGCCGCTGGTGCTGGGCCTTTACTGGGAACGCGCCAACGCGGCTGGCGCGCTGAGCGCAATGATTGTGGGCGGCGTGCTGTATGCCGTACTGGCGACGTTGAAAGTGCAGTTTTTGGGCTTCCATCCAATTGTTCCCGCGCTGCTGTTGAGTTTGCTGGCGTTTGTGGCGGGGAACCGTTTTGGTCGTTCCGCCCCACAGGCCCCCATTTTGACTACTGATAAATAAAGAGTTTTGCTATGCCATGGATCCAACTGAAACTAAATACCACCGGTGCGAACGCTGAAGATCTTAGCGATGCGCTGATGGAGGCCGGATCGGTCTCGATCACCTTTCAGGATACGCACGATACGCCGGTCTTTGAGCCGTTACCCGGAGAAACCCGGTTGTGGGGCGATACCGATGTCATCGGCCTGTTCGATGCGGAAACCGACATGAAAGCGGTCGTGACCCAACTAGAGCAGCACCCGCTGCTGGGCGCCGGGTTCGCGCATAAGATCGAGCAGCTCGAAGATAAAGACTGGGAGCGGGAATGGATGGATAATTTCCATCCGATGCGCTTTGGGGAGCGTCTGTGGATCTGCCCGAGCTGGCGCGACGTTCCGGATGAAAATGCTGTCAACGTGATGCTCGATCCGGGTCTGGCCTTTGGCACCGGTACGCATCCGACGACATCCCTGTGCCTGCAGTGGCTGGATGGACTCGACCTCAGCGGAAAAACGGTCATTGATTTCGGCTGCGGCTCGGGCATCCTGGCGATTGCCGCCCTGAAACTGGGCGCAGCTAAAGCAATCGGCATTGATATCGACCCGCAGGCCATCCAGGCCAGCCGCGATAACGCGCAGCGTAATGGCGTCTCCGAACGCCTTGAGCTGTATCTGCCGCAGGATCAGCCAGAAGCCATGAAAGCCGATGTGGTGGTCGCGAATATCCTCGCAGGTCCATTACGCGAGCTGGCCCCCTTAATCAGCATCCTGCCCGTTTCAGGCGGTTTGCTGGGGCTTTCCGGTATTCTTGCCAGCCAGGCAGAGAGCGTCTGTGAAGCCTACGCCGACCTCTTCACTCTCGATCCGGTGGTTGAGAAAGAAGAGTGGTGCCGGATCACCGGCCAGAAAAACTAAGCGCGATGCGGCCTGCGGGCCGCATTTTTGTTTCCAGTAGCCACCGAATAATGCCAGGAAATGAGAGGCAGATCGCACTATAGCGTACTTTTTTGGCTACAAAAACAGCGTTTTATGCCGTAAAGCAGCGAGTTAATCTAAGAAAAATCGAGAAGTTTTATGATTTTATAAATGGACACAAATTATCCATCATCAATTAAAGTAATGATTAATATAAGTATTTATTCATCCCTTTTACGCTAGTCCCGGATTCATTGATCTGCAACAGAGGATTGCTCAAAGTTTGGCCTTTCATCTCGTGCAAAAAATGCGTAATATACGCCGCCTTGCAGTCACAGTATGGTCATTTCTTAACTCATGCGCATCGGACACCACCAGCTCAGAAATCGCCTGATCGCAGCGCCCATGGCTGGCATCACTGACAGACCATTCCGGACGCTGTGCTACGAGATGGGAGCGGGCTTAACCGTTTCCGAGATGATGTCTTCTAACCCACAGGTGTGGGAAAGCGACAAGTCTCGTTTGCGGATGGTGCATATTGATGAGCCCGGTATTCGTACCGTGCAAATCGCCGGTAGCGTACCGGAAGAGATGGCTGCCGCCGCGCGGATTAACGTGGAAAGCGGCGCCCAGATTATTGATATCAATATGGGATGCCCGGCGAAAAAGGTGAATCGCAAGCTTGCAGGTTCAGCCCTCTTGCAGTACCCCGACCAGGTGAAGTCGATCCTGACGGCGGTCGTTAACGCAGTGGACGTTCCTGTGACACTCAAGATTCGCACCGGTTGGGAACCGGAGCACCGTAACTGCGTAGAGATTGCCCAACTGGCCGAAGAGTGTGGCATTCAGGCTCTGACTATTCACGGACGCACCCGCGCCTGCTTGTTTAACGGAGACGCTGAGTACGACAGTATTCGGGCAGTTAAGCAGAAAGTTTCCATTCCGATTATCGCGAATGGCGACATTACTGACCCGCTTAAAGCCAGAGCTGTGCTCGACTATACAGGGGCTGATGCCCTGATGATAGGCCGTGCAGCTCAGGGAAGACCCTGGATCTTTCGGGAAATCCAGCATTATCTGGACACTGGAGAGCTGCTGCCCCCGCTGCCGCTGGCAGAGGTAAAGCGCTTGCTTTGTGCGCACGTTCGGGAATTGCATGACTTTTATGGTCAGGCAAAAGGGTACCGAATCGCGCGTAAACACGTCTCCTGGTATCTCCAGGAGCATGCTCCAGATGACCAGTTTCGGCGCACATTCAACGCCATTGAGGATGCCAGCGAACAGCTGGAGGCGTTGGAGGCATACTTCGAAAATTTTGCGTAATAGAAATAAAGAGCTGACAGAACTATGTTCGAACAACGCGTAAATTCTGACGTACTGACCGTTTCTACCGTTAACTCTCAGGATCAGGTAACTCAAAAGCCCCTGCGTGACTCGGTTAAACAGGCACTGAAGAACTATTTTGCTCAACTGAACGGTCAGGATGTGAATGACCTGTATGAGCTGGTACTGGCTGAAGTTGAACAGCCCCTGTTGGACATGGTGATGCAATACACCCGTGGTAACCAGACCCGCGCTGCCCTGATGATGGGCATCAACCGCGGTACGCTGCGTAAAAAACTGAAAAAATACGGCATGAACTGATACTAGTCAGTTGCTTGCTTGATATAAAAGGCGCTCTTCGGCATGGGGAAGCGCCTTTTTTATTATCTACAGCAACAGAATAGCCTACTGGTTCACCACCCGCAGCGCCGGCCCCGCCGCAATACGAGAAGCCGATATTACCGCCATAATATTATCCACCAGCGCAGGTGCCTGCTGATAAAGATTAAAGCGTTGCGGGTCGAGTAACCAGTTTTTAATCAACCCGGAAAAAGCACTATGTAAGACGATTAAGATGACTTCAATATTTGTTTCGGCTGGCAATATATTGTTACGTACACAGCGCTGGAGAATCTCACCAATAACACAATAGTTAAAGCCAATACGTTGGCGAATTTCACTTTCTGATAGCATATCTCTGGAAAACTCACAGCGCTGATAGAGAATTTGCATCAGGGCACGCTGGCGAGGATTCTCAGCAATATAGCGCAGCCCGGCAATAAATCGCTCCCGCAAAATACTTAACGGTTCCTGGTCATTCGCTTGCGCTGAGTTTGGCTGAATCAAATCCCTGAGCGGTGGCTGTTGCTGCCACATTTCATTAAACAGCTCTGTCTTACTGGCAAAATGCCAGTACACCGCACCGCGAGTCACTCCCGCGGCATCAGCGATATCCGTCAGGGTCGTGTTGCTCACCCCCCGCAGGGCAAACTGCTGGATAGCAGATTCAATCAGGAGCTGGCGCGTGCGCAGCGCCTCTTCTTTCGTTTTTCTTGCCATACAAGGCCCCACTTCCCGACAAACAGATAATATAGGATTTTCTTAAGACCAATTAATCTAGCATTTGTCATGGAGTATTATTTAGCAAAAATGCAGACAAGTTAATTCTGACGCCACAAGATAATTAATTATTTAAATGAATATCACTACAGAATGCATTCACCGAAATAATGTCTATTTATTAAGTTTTACAATTGCGATAAATCGCAATACTGCCGTGACCATTTTTTTGTTTTTGCGTGCCTTGCTGATTGCTTAAAAATAAGTATCTCTTACATCCAACGGCGTTTATTTGTAGGATGGCAAACTGCTTTTTGATTCCCTCTTTCTTTCACAGATTCGCCGCCGAATTTGGTACGTAATCTATAAGGAACCGCAATGACGACTCACGCCAGAGTGACACTTTTATCCGGTTTAATTATCTCGGCCTTATTGCTAACCGGTTGCGATAATTCGGACAACCAGCAACCCCATGCGCAGGCGCCGCAGGTGACGGTCCATGTCGTGAACAGCGCACCGCTATCAGTCACCACCGAACTGCCGGGCCGAACCTCTGCTTTTCGCGTAGCGGAAGTCCGCCCCCAGGTGAGCGGTATCATCCTGAAGCGTAACTTTGTTGAAGGAAGTGATGTCGAAGCAGGCCAGTCGCTCTATCAGATCGATCCGGCAACCTATCAGGCAGCCTGGAACAGCGCCAAAGGCGATGAGGCAAAAGCTGAAGCCGCTGCCGCTATCGCCCATTTGACGGTAAAACGCTACGTTCCACTACTGGGTACTAAATATATCAGCCAGCAGGAATACGATCAGGCAGTGGCCACTGCACGCCAGGCCGATGCCGACGTCATCGCCACCAAAGCTGCCGTGGAAACAGCCCGCATTAACCTGGCCTACACCAAAGTGACGTCCCCCATTAGCGGGCGCATCGGTAAATCGAGCGTCACCGAAGGGGCGCTGGTCACCAACGGCCAGTCGGATGCCCTGGCAACCGTACAACAGCTCGATCCCATTTATGTTGACGTGACGGAGTCCAGCAATGATTTCATGCGCCTTAAGCAGGAAAGCCTGCAGCGCGGCGGTGATACCAAAAGCGTCGAGCTGGTCATGGAGAACGGCCAGGCCTATCCGCTCAAAGGTTCGTTGCAGTTTTCTGACGTCACTGTCGATGAAAGTACAGGCTCAATTACTCTGCGCGCTATCTTCCCTAATCCCCAGCATGTCCTGCTGCCAGGCATGTTCGTCCGCGCCCGCATAGACGAAGGTATCGATCCGCAGGCCATCCTGGTGCCGCAGCAAGGGGTGACCCGCACGCCGCGTGGTGATGCCTCCGTGATGCTGGTGAACGGCAAAAACCAGGTTGAAACCCGGGAAGTCGTCGCGACTCAGGCCGTTGGCGATAAGTGGCTTATTACCAGCGGGCTGAAGCCGGGCGATAAAGTGATTGTCAGCGGCTTACAGAAAGTCCGTCCAGGCGTCACTGTCAAAACGGAAGCGGAGCGTGCGGCGCCGGCCGCGCAATAAGGATACTCAGCCATGTCTAAGTTTTTTATCCATCGACCGGTCTTCGCCTGGGTACTGGCCATCATTATGATGATTGCCGGCGGCCTGGCTATCCTGCAGCTACCGATAGCGCAGTATCCGACAATCGCCCCCCCTGCGGTAGCGATCTCCGCCACCTACCCTGGCGCAGATGCTCAGACCGTACAGGATACCGTCACCCAGGTTATCGAGCAGAATATGAACGGCATCGACAACCTGATGTATATGTCGTCGACCAGCGACTCCGCCGGGTCGGTAACCATTACACTCACCTTTAAATCCGGCACCGATCCCGATATCGCTCAGGTGCAGGTGCAAAACAAACTGCAGCTGGCCACGCCGCTGTTGCCCCAGGAAGTTCAGCAGCAAGGAATTAGCGTCGAGAAGTCCAGTAGCAGCTTCCTGCTGGTCGCCGGCTTTATCTCTGATAACCCGACCACCACCCAGGATGATATCTCTGACTATGTCGCCTCCAACGTCAAAGATCCTATTAGCCGCCTCAACGGCGTGGGCGATGTGCAGCTGTTCGGCGCGCAATACGCCATGCGCGTCTGGCTGGATGGCAACCTGCTGAACAAATACAACCTGACGCCGGTTGACGTCATCAATGCGCTGCAGGTCCAGAACGATCAGATCGCCGCCGGCCAGCTCGGCGGTACGCCAGCGCTAAAAGGCCAGCAGTTGAACGCGTCGATCATCGCTCAGACACGGCTTAAAGATCCGCAGGAGTTTGGCAAGGTCACGCTGCGGGTCAACGCCGATGGGTCTGTCGTCCATCTGAAAGACGTTGCCCGCATCGAGCTGGGAGGAGAAAACTATAACGTTGTCGCCAGAATCAACGGCAAGCCCGCTTCTGGTCTGGGGATTAAGCTCGCAACGGGCGCCAACGCACTGGATACCGCCACCGCGATTAAAGCGAAACTGGCCGAGCTGCAGCCCTACTTCCCTCAGGGGATGAAGGTTGTTTATCCGTACGATACGACCCCTTTCGTCAAAATCTCCATTCATGAAGTGGTCAAAACGCTCTTTGAAGCGATTATTCTCGTCTTTCTTGTCATGTATCTGTTCCTGCAGAACATGCGCGCAACGCTCATTCCGACCATTGCCGTGCCCGTGGTGCTGTTGGGCACCTTCGCAGTACTGTCGATGTTTGGTTACTCCATTAACACGCTGACGATGTTTGGCATGGTGCTGGCGATAGGTCTGCTGGTCGATGACGCCATTGTGGTGGTGGAAAACGTCGAGCGCGTGATGGTTGAGGAGAAACTTTCGCCAAAAGAGGCGACGGAAAAATCGATGTCGCAGATCCAGGGAGCGCTGGTGGGTATTGCCATGGTGCTTTCTACGGTATTTGTGCCGATGGCCTTTTTCGGCGGCTCCACCGGTGCGATTTATCGCCAGTTTTCGATCACCATCGTCTCCGCCATGGCGCTCTCCGTGCTGGTTGCCCTGGTGCTGACGCCGGCGCTTTGCGCCACACTTTTAAAGCCAGCCTCGGCCGAACACCATGAGAAAAAAGGATTTTTTGGCTGGTTTAATGCCCGCTTCGACCAGAGCGTCAATCACTATACCAACAGCGTTAGCGGCATTCTGCGTGGAACAGGCCGTTATCTGGTGATCTACCTGGTGATCGTCGTGGGGATGGCTGTGCTGTTCATGCGTTTACCCACATCCTTTCTACCCGACGAGGACCAGGGGGTCTTCCTGACCATGATCCAACTGCCTTCCGGCGCTACCCAGGAGCGCACGCAGAAGGTACTGGATACGGTGACCGACTACTATCTGCATAACGAGAAGGCCAACGTTGAAAGCGTCTTTACCGTTAACGGCTTCAGCTTCAGCGGCCAGGGACAAAACTCCGGTATGGCGTTTGTCAGCCTGAAACCCTGGGAAGCGCGCAGCGGTGATAAAAACAGCGTGGAGTCCATCATCAAGCGGGCCACCGTGGCCTTCAGCCAGATCAAAGACGCCATGGTTTTCCCGTTCAACATGCCAGCCATTATTGAGCTGGGTACCGCCACCGGCTTCGACTTTGAACTGATCGACCAGGGTGGACTCGGCCATACCGCCCTGACGCAGGCGCGAAACCAACTGTTGGGCATGGTGAAACAGCATCCGGATCAGCTGGTTCGGGTGCGCCCTAATGGTCTGGAAGATACGCCACAGTTCAAACTGGATGTCGATCAGGAAAAAGCGCAAGCGCTTGGCGTATCGCTCTCCGATATCAATGAAACGATATCAGCCGCGCTGGGCGGGTACTACGTCAATGACTTTATTGACCGCGGCCGCGTTAAGAAAGTGTACGTTCAGGCTGATGCCCACTTCCGTATGCTACCGAGCGATATTAACAATATGTATGTTCGTAGCGCTAACGGCGAAATGGTCCCGTTCTCCGCCTTTGTCACTTCGCGCTGGATATATGGCTCGCCGCGCCTGGAGCGCTACAACGGGTTGCCATCCATGGAGATCCTTGGTGAAGCTTCGCCAGGCAAAAGTACCGGGGAAGCCATGGCGCTGATGGAAACGCTGGCCAGTAAACTGCCGAGCGGTATCGGTTATGACTGGACCGGGATGTCTTACCAGGAACGGCTCTCCGGCAACCAGGCGCCTGCGCTCTATGCCATCTCGCTGATTGTAGTCTTCCTGTGTCTGGCAGCGCTGTATGAGAGCTGGTCGATCCCCTTCTCAGTGATGTTAGTGGTTCCGCTGGGGGTCATTGGCGCGCTGCTAGCCGCCACGCTGCGTGGGCTGAATAATGACGTGTATTTCCAGGTTGGCCTGCTGACCACGATCGGTTTGTCGGCGAAGAACGCGATTCTGATCGTTGAGTTCGCCAAGGATCTGATGGAGAAAGAAGGGAAAGGGATCATTGAGGCCACCCTGGAGGCATCGCGGATGCGCCTGCGACCTATTCTGATGACCTCTCTGGCCTTTATTCTCGGGGTCATGCCGCTTGTAATCAGCCATGGTGCCGGCAGCGGAGCGCAGAATGCGGTTGGCACCGGCGTGATGGGGGGGATGCTCACCGCGACACTGCTGGCGATCTTCTTTGTTCCGGTCTTCTTTGTGGTCGTCAGACGACGCTTTACCCGGCACGTTGAATAATACGGCTATGTATTAAAGGCGCCCCCTGAGGGCGCTTTTTTTTGCATGAAATAATGGCAACCAGTAAAACGCCCCGCACTAAGGTAATCTCCCTCGCATGCTGTATCGCTGAGTCACGACCTTTCTCTCCATCTTTTCTGCATATTCCCCTGCTTATCTTCACGATATTTACGTGGCTCATATATTGAGATGATTTCGGCATCCGGGCCGGACAAAGGGTGGTGATAAAATAAGCCATTCCGTTCTGCACTGGCTTTCAGTGCAATCCCGCGGATTATCCAGAGGTAATATCATGAAAAAGTATTTAATCGTGGCGCTGCTGGCCTCTCTGCTGGCAGGCTGTGCCCATGACTCTCCCTGCGTACCGGTTTATGACTCGCAAGGCCGCTTAGTCCACACTAATACCTGTATGAAAGGCACAACAGAAGACAACTGGGACACCGCAGGCGCGATCGCCGGGGGTGCCGCCGCGGTAGCCGGTCTCACATTAGGGATCGTCGCACTGACCCGTTAGGTCTCTTCCAGGGAAGCAGATACAGGACAGGAGCATAGCCTGTATCTGCTTCCCACCATTCTAACCGATTGTCCAGACTCTCCCTGACGACAGTTCGCCAGCTTTATTAGCCTTTGCGGTTATCAGAGATCCCACCCTGGTAAAGAGTCTCCCATCGCTACCAGGAAACTTTCGGCTTCAGGCTTAAGGCTTCAGGCTTCAGGCTTCAGGCTTCAGGGACAATATATGCAAAAGGCCCAGTCTTTCGACAGGGCCTTTATTCTGTATCGCGGGCAATGATGGCGAACATCCAGTCCCCCTTCCCCGGGCCGTTGCTGCGCAACGTTCATACCGGTACCTGGCAGATCTTCCCTGGGCAGAGGCGCTTCTCATCGGCAAACAGAGCAGAGAAAACAAAAGCAAAAGGCCCAGTCTTTCGACTGGGCCTTTTGCTTTATTTGATGCCTGGCGATTCCCTACTCTCACATGGGGAGACCCCACACTACCATCGGCGCTACGACGTTTCACTTCTGAGTTCGGCATGGGGTCAGGTGGGACCGCCGTGCTATTGTCGCCAGGCAAATTCTTTACAACGTGCCGAACTTTAACCTAAAAAGTGGTGCTGATACCCAGAGTCGAACTGGGGACCTCACCCTTACCAAGGGTGCGCTCTACCAACTGAGCCATATCAGCACGCTAAA
>NZ_JBMAXV010000041.1:0-43237 GCF_048589245.1 Klebsiella sp. 10982 | reverse complement strand
CTACTCTGAAGTGGCTTTTTTTACGCCTGCCGTTTAATCCTGACGCAGCACCTTGTGACCGTAGTCGATGAGCGCATCGGTCACCCTGCGCATCATGCGGCTTTCCGGCGCAAAGCGGTGCCAGTACAGCATACGACGCTGGAACAGACCGGGCGTGAGGTCAATAAGCTCGCCGCTTTTCAGCTCTTTTTCGATCTGCAGATGCGGGATCATACAACAGGTCGTGCCCTGGCGCGCCAGCTGCACGAAAGCTTCCGACGAGTTGACGATGTGGCAGGGCACGCTGCCCGGCGGCAGATCGAAGTTTTGCTGCAGGAACGCCTGATGCATATCGTCCAGATGGTCGAAGGCGACGACAGGCGCTTTCAGCAGCGCCGAACGCGTCACGCCGTTCGGGAAATAGCGTTGCGCAAACTCTTTTGAAGCGACAAACAGGTAATCGAGCGCGCCGAGCTGATCCACCAGGCAGCTTGGCAGCGCCTGTGGCTGGATACTGACTGCGCCCACCACTTCACCACGGCGCAGACGCTCCTGGGTGCGGGTTTCATCTTCCACCTGCAGGTTCAGACGAATAGGGGAGTCTGACAGAACGTTGGCCAGCGCCGGCAGCAGCCAGGTGGCCAGACTGTCGGCGTTCACCGCCAGCGACAGCAGCAGCGGTGTGGAACCGGTTTGTTCATCGCCCAGCCACTCCTCCTCCAGCAGTTCAACCTGGCGCAACAGGGCCAGCAGTTTCTGTCCTTGCTCGGTGGGGCGCGGCGGAACGGTACGCACCAGCAGCGGCTGGCCGAACATGTTTTCCAGCTGCTTAATACGCTGTGAGACGGCGGACTGGGTAATACATAGCTTCTGCGCGGCGCGCTCAAATCCTCGTTCCCTAATCACCGCATCCAGTGCTTGTAGTGTCCTGTAGTCCGGTCGTTTCATTATTCTGGCGTGCCCCCATAACTAATCGTTATCTCGCACTATGACATAAATTTTTATTTGATACAGACGAAATTGGTCTGCTCAGTTGTGTGATCTGCATCGCAGGGACATTTCCACTGTCGATGTTCTATAATGCGCCACAGGCATTCACATCTCGGACCATAATTATGACGCAGGATGAACTGAAAAAAGCGGTAGGTTGGGCGGCGCTGCAATACGTACAGCCAGGGACTATTGTCGGCGTAGGCACCGGCTCGACGGCGGCCCATTTTATTGATGCGCTGGGCACCATGAAGGGGCAGATCGAAGGGGCGGTTTCCAGCTCTGACGCCTCCACCGGAAAGCTCAAGAGCCTCGGGATCACCGTCTTCGATCTCAACAGTGTCGATCGCCTGGGGATCTACGTTGACGGCGCGGATGAGATCAATGGCCACATGCAGATGATCAAAGGCGGCGGCGCGGCGCTGACCCGCGAGAAGATTATCGCCTCGGTGGCGGATAAATTTATCTGCATCGCCGACGCCTCCAAGCAGGTTGATATTCTGGGCAAATTCCCGCTGCCGGTTGAAGTCATCCCGATGGCGCGCAGCGCCGTGGCGCGTCAGCTGGTTAAGCTGGGCGGCCGCCCGGAGTACCGTCAGGGCGTGGTGACCGATAACGGCAACGTGATCCTTGACGTACACGGTCTGGAAATTCTCGATGCTATCGCGCTGGAAAACGCGATCAACGGCATTCCTGGCGTGGTGACCGTGGGGCTGTTCGCCAACCGTGGCGCCGACGTGGCGCTGATCGGTACTGCCGACGGTGTGAAGACCATCGTAAAATAGTCTGTCCGCAGGGAGCCAACCGGCTCCCTCGCAAATATTTTTTCACCTGGCGCAATTTGGTGACTTCTGTCACATTTATGCAACCAATCTGATTTACAAACTACCATTCCTCCTCTTTCTGGTGTTTTGTCCTGTCATTTCCTTGTGGATGACATTTCTTCAGGACGGTGACGCAAACGTTCATATTGCCGCGATAGTTTTTTTTGATATGTTGCTCAGACGAACTTTCGTTCAGCACGACATCAGTTAAGACAAAACAGGACGGGGAAATGGCTAAGGTATCACTGGAAAAAGACAAGATTAAATTTCTGCTGGTTGAAGGTGTGCATCAAAAGGCAATCGATAGCCTTCGCGCAGCGGGTTACACCAACATTGAATTTCATAAAGGCGCGCTGGATTCCGAACAGCTGAAAGCGTCGATCCGTGATGCCCATTTCATCGGCCTGCGTTCCCGTACCCATCTGACTGAAGAGATTTTCGCCGCGGCGGAAAAACTGGTCGCAGTTGGCTGCTTCTGCATCGGTACCAACCAGGTTGATCTGAACGCCGCCGCGAAGCGCGGTATTCCGGTATTTAACGCGCCATTCTCCAATACCCGTTCGGTGGCCGAACTGGTGATCGGCGAGCTGCTGCTGATGCTGCGCGGCGTGCCGGAAGCCAACGCCAAAGCGCACCGCGGGGTGTGGAACAAGCAAGCGGTCGGTAGTTTCGAAGCTCGTGGTAAAAAGCTGGGCATCATTGGCTACGGCCACATCGGCACCCAGCTTGGCATTCTGGCGGAATCGCTGGGCATGCATGTCTTCTTCTATGATATTGAAAACAAACTGCCGCTCGGCAACGCCACTCAGGTACAGCATCTCTCCGACCTGCTGAACATGAGCGATGTGGTCAGCCTGCACGTGCCGGAAAACGCCTCCACCAAAAATATGATGGGCGCGGAAGAGCTGGCGCTGATGAAGCCGGGCGCACTGCTGATCAACGCCTCCCGCGGTACCGTGGTGGACATCCCGGCGCTGTGCGATGCGCTGGCCAGTAAGCATCTGGCCGGGGCGGCTATCGACGTCTTCCCGACCGAACCCGCGACCAACAGCGACCCCTTCACTTCACCGCTGTGCGAGTTTGATAACGTGATCCTGACTCCGCATATCGGTGGTTCCACTCAGGAAGCGCAGGAGAACATCGGTCTGGAAGTAGCTGGCAAGCTGGCGAAGTACTCTGACAACGGGTCAACCCTGTCGGCAGTTAACTTCCCGGAAGTTTCTCTGCCGCTGCACGGTGGTCGCCGTCTGCTGCATATCCATGAAAACCGGCCGGGCATCCTGACCGCCATCAACCAGATCTTCGCCGCGCAGAGCATCAACATTGCCGCCCAGTATCTGCAAACGTCGCCGCAGATGGGTTACGTGGTTATTGATATTGAAGCGGAAGAGGATGTTGCCCAGCAGGCGCTGCAGGCAATGAAAGCGATCCCGGGGACTATCCGCGCCCGTCTGCTGTTCTAATCCTTTTTGCCTCTCGGGCAGGTCGCGTACCTGCCCGTTTTTTTGTTAATACTTTCCAGGCTGAAATTCTCGTCCCCGCGTACCTACCAACACCAGGTTTTTCCCGGGGTGATGACCGCCGGCAGCGGAATATCCCACTCTTCGCTCGGCAGGATTTCCACCTGCTGGCAGTCGTGCGCGTAGCCCACCGGCTGCAGGCGATACTGCTGCCAGTTTTGCAGCGTGCGGTCGTAAAAACCGCCGCCCATTCCCAGCCGCTGGCCGCTGGCATCGAAGGCCACCAGCGGGGTCACCAGCACATCGAGTTCAGCCAGCGGCAGCACGTCCCGCACATCGAGCTTCGGTTCGCGGATTTTCAGACGATTCACCCTCAGTTCGCTCTGCGGATGGTAGTGTAGGAACAGGAGATTGCCTGGGCTGAAAGGATGTAGCACCGGCAGATACACCCGCTTACCGGTGCGCCAGAGCTGGTCGATCAGCGGCTGGGTGTCCAGTTCGCCGTCAAAAGAAAGAAACAGCGCCACGGTATGGGCGAGAACCACCGGCGGCCAGGCCATCATCCGCTCTGCGGCTTGCAGCGCAAACTGCCGCTGTTGCTCCGGGCTGAGCGCGCGTCGACGCTCGCGGATCTGCTGGCGAATGTGCTGTCGGGAGAGCAGGGTATCGGGCTGTAGGGTCATGCTGGTCTCATTACGAGCAGGCGAAACAATACGGGCAAGTGTAATACAGAGCGGCATCAGCCGAAAACAGATGTGGGGGATAATACGAAGTAAGGAAGGGAATCTCCGAGATGCCGCCGCAGGCTGTAACCCTTGAACCCTTGGTTCAAGGTGAATGTGTCGTCACAGTTTTAAGGCTTCTCGGACGAACCGAGCATGCTCACCAACCGTGGAGCGCCACATTCTTGTGGTATGAAATATCGGCTCAGGGGACTGGCCCGCTTGCAAACATCTCAGAGAAATTTTGTTCCTGGAATTACTCTAACACAGTTAACTGCAAAGTGTTATTCAAACTTCGATCCTGGTCTTTCGCTTATGCGACCTTGCTCAAGCAATGCTTGTTCGATGGTCTGCTGAAGCATCCGAATGCGCTGCTCCATGCTGGAAGCGTAGTCGCGGGTCTTCGCTTTTTCCTGAGTCAACTCATAGCTGATGTTCAACGCGGCGATGAAGACCAGCTGCTCAGTATTTGTGACTCTAGTGCGTTCTTTTAAATCTTGCAACCGCTGATTAAGGTCTTCAGCTGCCTGATTCAGGGCATCCCTTTGTTCAGGCGGGCAATTCACTCGCAGTGAACGGCCGAAAATTTGGAGATCTACGGGTTGTGCAGACATGCCACCTTCCTGCTGATTGACTGCGCTGCCTTCACACCCTGACCCGGGTCTGCGAAGGGGCGACACTATAGCTACCCTGGTGCGAAGATACAAGCCCTATTCTGGTTCACCAGGGTCCAAAGTGGTAGCATACCATGAATATTCCTCCCAACGATGACGAATGCGCATGTCTATACAGAACGAAATGCCTGGTTACAACGATGTAGACCAGTTACTGAACCAACAAGGGGTAGGTCTCACCCCGGCCGAAATGCACGGTTTGATCAGCGGATTGCTGTGCGGCGGCAACACGGACAGCAGCTGGCAGCCGCTGGTACACGACCTGACCAACGAAGGTCTTGCCTTTGGTCATGAGCTGGCTCAGGCGCTGCGTAACATGCATTCCGCCATCAGTGACTCTCTGGATGACGACGGTTTCCTCTTTCAGCTGTATCTGCCGGAAGGCGATGCGGTAAGCGTCTTCGACCGCGCCGACGCCCTTGCCGGCTGGGTCAACCACTTCCTGCTCGGCCTTGGCGTCAGCCAGCCGAAGCTGGATAAAGTGAAAGACGAGACCGGGGAGGCGATTGACGATCTGCGTAATATTGCCCAACTGGGCTACGATGAAGACGAAGATCAGGAAGAGCTGGAGATGTCTCTGGAGGAGATTATCGAGTATGTCCGCGTTGCCGCACTGCTGTGCCACGACACCTTTGCGCGTCAGCAGCCAACCGCACCGGAAGTCCGCAAACCGACATTACACTAACTAAAATTCGTTCAGGGGGCGTCATGACTCAGCAGGAATTTCTCTCGCGTCGCCAGGCGCTGTTGGCGCAGATGCAGCCAGGCAGCGCGGCGCTGATTTTCGCCGCACCGGAAGCGGTGCGTAGCGCAGATTCAGAGTATCCCTACCGGCAGAACAGCGATTTCTGGTACTTCACCGGCTTCAATGAACCGGAAGCGCTGCTGGTGCTGATCAAAAGCGATGAAACGCACAATCATAGCGTGCTGTTTAACCGGGTGCGCGATCTGACCGCTGAGATCTGGTTTGGTCGCCGTCTGGGCCAGGAGGCCGCGCCGGCGAAGCTTGGCGTCGACCGGGCGCTGGCATTTAGCGAAATCAACCAGCAGCTGTATCAGCTGCTCAACGGCCTGGACGCTATCTATTTCGCCCAGGGCGAATATGCCTATGCCGATGAGATTGTGTTCAACGCCCTCGAAAAACTGCGCAAAGGCTCGCGTCAGAATCTGCAGGCGCCGAATTCGGTCATCGACTGGCGGCCCATGGTGCATGAGATGCGCCTGTTTAAATCCGCGGAAGAGCTTGCCGTGATGCGCCGCGCCGGGGAGATCACCGCGCTGGCCCATACCCGGGCGATGGAAAAATGCCGCCCCGGCATGTTCGAATATCAGCTGGAGGGCGAAATTCTCCATGAATTCAACCGCCACGGGGCACGTTTCCCGTCCTATAACACCATCGTTGGCGGCGGCGAAAATGGCTGCATTCTGCACTACACCGAAAACGAATCCGAACTGCGTGATGGCGATTTAGTGCTGATTGACGCCGGCTGCGAATACCGCGGCTATGCGGGCGATATCACCCGCACCTTCCCGGTTAACGGTAAGTTCACCCAGCCGCAGCGTGAAATCTACGATATCGTGCTGGAATCGCTGGAAACCGCGCTGGATCTGTATCGTCCGGGCACCTCCATTTATCAGGTTAATCAGGAAGTGGTGCGCATTATGATCACCGGCCTGGTACGGCTGGGGATCCTGAAAGGCGAGATTGACGAGCTCATCGCCAACAACGCCCACCGCCCGTACTTCATGCACGGCCTGAGTCACTGGCTGGGTCTGGATGTGCACGATGTCGGCAATTACGACACCGACCGTTCGCGCATACTGGAGCCGGGTATGGTGCTGACCGTCGAGCCGGGGCTGTATATCGCCACCGACGCCGACGTACCGGCGCAGTATCGTGGTATCGGCATCCGTATTGAAGATGACATCGTTATTACCGAGGACGGTAACGAAAATCTCACCGCCGGTGTGGTGAAGAAGGCGGATGAGATCGAGGCGCTGATGGCGGCGGCGCGCCGGTCATGAGCGTGCTGATCGTCGGCGGCGGGATGACCGGGGCGACGCTCGCGCTGGCCATCTCCCGTTTGACCGGCGGCGCCCTGCCGGTCCATCTGATTGAGGCGCAGGATCCGCATTCGTCACGCCATCCCGGTTTTGACGATCGGGCAATTGCCCTGGCGGCCGGTACCTGCCAGCAGCTGGCGCGCATTGGTATCTGGCAGACCCTGGCTAAACGAGCGACGCCCATCCAGCGGGTCCACGTCAGCGACCGTGGTCACGCTGGTTTTGTGAACCTGGCGGCGGCCGATTACGGCTTGTCGGCGCTGGGGCAAGTAGTTGAACTCCACGATGTTGGTCAGCGGCTGTTTAGCCTGCTGCGCGAGGCGCCGGGCGTCACCCTGCACTGTCCGGCGAAAGTGGAAGCGGTCAGCCGCCGCGAGGAGAGCGTCAGCCTTACGCTTGAGGGCGGCGAAATCATCAACGGTAAGCTGCTGGTGGCGGCGGACGGTTCGCGTTCGTCGCTGGGCGCCCGCTGCGGCATTAGCTGGCAGCAGCAGCCCTATGAGCAGATAGCGGTCATTGCTAACGTCAGCACCGCGTTACCCCACGAAGGCCGCGCCTTCGAGCGCTTTACCGAGCATGGGCCGCTGGCGATGTTGCCGATGTCGCAAGGGCGCTGTTCGCTGGTATGGTGCCACCCGCAGTCGCGGCGCGACGAGGTGCTGAATTGGTCTGACGAACGTTTTTGCCAGCAATTACAGCAGGCGTTTGGCTGGCGGCTGGGGCGTATTACCCATGTCGGTAAGCGTAGCGTCTATCCGCTGGCGTTAACCACTGCCAACCGCGCGGTGTCGCACCGCCTGGCGCTGGTCGGCAATGCGGCGCAGACGTTGCACCCGATCGCCGGGCAGGGCTTTAATCTCGGCCTGCGCGACGTGATGAGCCTGGCTGAACGGCTTGCCGATGCCCACGCGGCCGGTGAGGATGTGGGCAATTATTCTCTGCTGTGCCGCTATCAGGCGCGCAGGGCAGGGGATAAAGCCGCCACCATCGGCGTGACCGATGGGCTGGTGCATCTCTTTGCCAACCGTTGGGCGCCGCTGGTGGCGGGGCGCAACGTCGGGCTGATGGCGATGGAATTATTTACCCCGGCGCGCGATGCGCTGGCGCAGCGTACCCTCGGTTGGGTTCCCCGTTAAGGAGTAGAACGTGCAAAGTGTTGATGTTGCCATTGTTGGCGGTGGAATGGTGGGACTGGCGGTGGCCTGTGGTTTACAGGGCAGCGGCCTGCGCGTCGCGGTGCTGGAGAAAGCAGAACCACAGCCTCTGGCCGCCGATGCGCCGCCGGCGCTGCGCGTTTCGGCAATCAATGCCGCCAGCGAAAAGCTGCTGACGAAGCTGGACGTCTGGCGCGAGATCGTTGCCCAGCGCGCCAGCTGCTATCACGGCATGGAAGTGTGGGACAAAGATAGCTTTGGTCGCATTAGCTTCGACGACCAGAGTATGGGCTTTAGCCATCTGGGCCATATTATTGAAAATGCCGTGGTGCATCACGCGCTGTGGCAGAAGGCGCAACGCTGCGCTGACGTCTCCCTTCTGGCGCCGGCGGAACTTCAGCAGGTAGCGTGGGGCGAGAATGAAGCCTTTCTCAGCCTGCAGGACGGCAGCATGCTCACCGCCCGGCTGGTGATCGGCGCCGATGGCGCCAATTCGTGGCTGCGCAATAAAGCCGATATTCCATTGACCTTCTGGGATTACCATCATCATGCGCTGGTGGCGACCATCCGTACCGCTGAGCCGCACCAGGCGGTGGCGCGCCAGGCATTCCATGGCGAGGGTATTCTGGCCTTCCTGCCGCTGAGCGATCCGCATTTGTGCTCGATCGTCTGGTCGCTGTCGCCAGCGGAGGCGCAGCGGATGCAGCAGGCCGATGCAGCTGAGTTTAATCAGGCGCTGAACATCGCCTTCGATAATCGCCTTGGCCTTTGCCAGCTTGAAAGCGAACGGCAGGTTTTCCCGCTGACCGGACGCTATGCGCGTCAGTTCGCCGCCCATCGTCTGGCGCTGGTTGGCGATGCCGCCCACACTATTCATCCGCTGGCCGGGCAGGGGGTGAACCTTGGCTTTATGGACGCCGCCGAGCTTATCGATGAGCTCAAGCGTCTGCACGCTCAGGGGAAAGATATAGGCCAGCACCTTTATCTGCGCCGCTATGAGCGCAGCCGCAAGCACAGCGCCGCGCTGATGCTGGCGGGTATGCAGGGATTCCGCGAAATGTTCTCCGGCAGCCATCCGGCGAAGAAATTTCTCCGCGATATGGGGCTTAAACTGGCTGATACGCTGCCGGGCGTGAAACCGCAGCTGATTCGCCAGGCGATGGGCCTGAACGATCTCCCTGCCTGGTTACGTTAACCCCATCACACTTCTTCCACCCGGCCCCCGCGCCGGGTTTTTTATCTCATTTGAAATATTCTAATTTCACCACTTTTTTCGCATTAGATTTATTAATGCGTCCTTTTTTTTGTTAAAGAAATTAGGACTATAAAATCGCATAAAACACCACCATCATCTAAAGTCTAACGCCATCATGTTAATTTTATGTGGCACAAATCGCTTTTTCCCAGTCAATAACTCTGTAGGCTTCTTGGCGAATTTTAGTCATAAGCTAATGTGATGCCCTGAATGAGCTTATGGTTTAGCGCCGGGTTCGGTGGTAAGTTCAGGCAAAAGAGAACGTTTGCGTCGGCGTCCGTCAGCGATGCCGCCGCCGAATTTCGTGGCGCAAAATCGCCGCCAATCTCGTGGCTGGTTCCGTTTTATTCGATGAGGAAAAGATGGCTCAACAGACTCCGTTGTATGAACAACACACGCTGTGCGGCGCTCGCATGGTGGATTTCCATGGCTGGATGATGCCGCTGCATTACGGGTCCCAGATTGATGAGCACCACGCGGTGCGCGGCGATGCAGGGATGTTCGATGTGTCGCATATGACCATCGTCGATTTCCACGGCAGCCGGATCCGGGAGTTCTTGCGCTATTTACTGGCCAACGATGTGGCGAAGCTCACCACCCCAGGTAAAGCGCTCTACACCGGCATGTTGACCGCCTCCGCCGGCGTCATCGACGACCTGATTGTTTATTTCCTTTCTGAAGATTATTTCCGCCTCGTTGTTAACTCCGCCACTCGTGAAAAAGACCTCGCCTGGATTTCCGAACAAGCCGAACCTTACGGCCTTGAAATTATCGTTCGCGACGATCTGTCGCTGATCGCGGTGCAGGGCCCGCAGGCGAAAGCGAAGGCGGCGACGCTGTTCACCGACGCTCAGCGCCAGGCCGTGGAAGGCATGAAGCCGTTCTTCGGCGTACAGGCCGGCGACCTGTTTATCGCCACCACCGGTTATACCGGCGAAGCGGGTTATGAAATCGCGATGCCGAACGAGCAGGCGGCGGATTTCTGGCGCGGTCTGCTGGACGCCGGCGTTAAGCCGTGTGGTCTTGGCGCGCGCGACACCCTGCGCCTGGAAGCCGGGATGAACCTGTACGGCCAGGAGATGGACGAAGGCGTCTCGCCGCTGGCGGCGAACATGGGCTGGACTATCGCCTGGGAGCCCGCCGATCGTAACTTCATCGGCCGCGAAGCGCTGGAAATGCAGCGCGAAAAAGGCACCGAGCAGCTGGTCGGCCTGGTGATGACCGAGAAAGGCGTCCTGCGCGGCGGCCTGCCGGTACGTTTTACCGATAGCGACGGTAATCAAAAAGAAGGCATTATCACCAGCGGCACCTTCTCGCCGACGCTGGGCTACAGCATCGCGCTGGCCCGCGTGCCGGCCGGGATTGGCGACACCGCGGTGGTGCAAATTCGTAACCGTGAAATGCCGGTAAAAGTGACTAAACCTGGTTTTGTACGCAATGGCAAAGCCATTGTGTGATTTCCCTTTTTTGGAGATGAATTGATGAGCAACGTACCAGCAGAACTGAAATACAGCAAAGAACACGAGTGGCTGCGTAAAGAAGCGGACGGCACCTATACCGTTGGGATCACCGAGCACGCGCAGGAGCTGCTTGGCGACATGGTTTTCGTTGACCTGCCGGAAGTGGGCGCCACCGTTGAAGCGGGCGCCGATTGCGCCGTTGCCGAATCCGTGAAAGCGGCTTCCGATATCTACGCGCCGATTAGCGGTGAAATCGTTGCCGTCAACGAAGAGCTGAACGACTCGCCGGAACTGGTCAACAGCGACCCGTATACCGACGGCTGGATCTTCAAAATCAAAGCCAGCGACGAAGCGCAGGTTGCCGCGCTGCTGGATGCGACCGCCTATGAAGCTCTGTTAGAAGACGAATAAATACGCTTCATCCTTCACGCTGCAGGGGCGTTGGCTTCCTGGCTCCCCCCGGTCACTTACTTTTGTAAGCTCCCGGGGAGTCGCTGTGTCGCCGCCTTCCTGCAACGCGAATGATTTTGCGTATTCTGGCCCGGTAAGCATCAGCGCTTGCCGGGCAAACCAGTCAGACAATCACGATTCACCGCACGTTTCAGGAACCATCGCTCATGACTCAGACTTTAAGTCAGCTTGAAAACCGCGACGCCTTTATTGAACGTCACATTGGCCCGGACGCTCAGCAGCAGCAAGAGATGCTGAAGACCGTCGGCGCGGATTCGCTTAACGCCCTGATTGGCCAGATTGTGCCGCAGGATATCCAGCTGGCGACCCCACCGCAGGTGGGCGACGCGACTACCGAATTCGCCGCGCTGGCGGAGCTGAAGGCGATTGCCGGTCGCAACAAGCGCTTCAAGTCTTACATCGGCATGGGCTATACCGCCGTGCAGCTGCCGCCGGTCATTCAGCGCAACATGCTGGAAAACCCGGGCTGGTATACCGCTTACACTCCTTACCAGCCGGAAGTTTCCCAGGGCCGTCTGGAATCGCTGCTCAACTTCCAGCAGGTCACGCTGGATCTGACCGGGCTGGATATCGCTTCCGCTTCGCTGCTTGATGAAGCCACCGCCGCCGCCGAAGCGATGGCGATGGCCAAACGCGTCAGTAAACTGAAGAACGCCAACCGTTTCTTCGTTGCCGCCGACGTCCATCCGCAAACCCTGGACGTGGTTCGCACCCGCGCAGAAACTTTCGGCTTCGACGTGATTGTCGATGACGCCGACAAAGTGCTCGATCACCAGGATGTCTTTGGCGTGCTGCTGCAGCAGGTTGGCACCACCGGTGAAATCCACGATTACAGTAAACTGATCGCCGAGCTGAAAGCGCGCAAAGTGATTGTCAGCGTCGCCGCTGACTTTATGGCGCTGGTGCTGCTGACGGCGCCGGGCAAGCAGGGCGCCGATATTGTCTTCGGTTCCGCCCAACGTTTCGGCGTGCCGATGGGCTATGGCGGCCCGCACGCGGCCTTCTTCGCGGCGAAAGATGAATTCAAACGCTCCATGCCGGGCCGGATTATCGGCGTATCGAAAGATGCGGCGGGTAATACCGCGCTGCGCATGGCGATGCAGACTCGCGAGCAGCACATCCGCCGCGAGAAAGCGAACTCCAACATTTGTACCTCGCAGGTCCTGCTGGCCAACATCGCCAGCCTGTACGCGGTATTCCACGGCCCGGCGGGCCTGAAACGTATCGCTGGCCGCATTCATCGCCTGACCGACATTCTGGCCGACGGCCTGCAGAAGAAAGGGCTGAAGCTGCGCCATGCGCACTACTTCGACACCCTTTGCGTCGAAGTGGCGGATAAAGCCGCGGTGCTGGCGCGTGCCGAAGCGCTGCAGATTAACCTGCGTAGCGATATTCACGGCGCGGTGGGCATTACGCTTGATGAAGCGACCACCCGCGAAGATGTGCTGAACCTGTTCCGCGCCATCGTCGGCGACGATCACGGTCTGGATATCGATACTCTGGATAAAGACGTGGCGCTGGATAGCCGTTCGATCCCGGCGGCGATGCTGCGCGACGATGCGATCCTCACCCATCCGGTGTTTAACCGCTACCATAGCGAAACCGAGATGATGCGCTACATGCACGCGCTGGAGCGTAAAGATCTGGCGCTGAACCAGGCGATGATCCCGCTGGGATCCTGCACCATGAAACTGAACGCCGCGGCGGAAATGATCCCGATCACCTGGCCGGAATTTGCCGAGCTGCACCCGTTCTGCCCGGTCGAGCAGGCGGAAGGTTATCATCAGATGATCGCCCAGCTTTCTGACTGGCTGGTTAAACTGACCGGCTATGACGCCGTCTGTATGCAGCCGAATTCCGGCGCGCAGGGCGAGTATGCTGGCCTGCTGGCGATTCGCCACTATCACGAAAGCCGCAACGAAGGCCATCGCGATATCTGCCTGATCCCAAGCTCCGCGCACGGCACCAACCCGGCTTCCGCGCAGATGGCGGGTATGCAGGTGGTGGTGGTTGCGTGCGACAAAAACGGCAATATCGATCTCGCTGACCTGCGTGAAAAAGCAGAGCAGGCGGGGGCGAATCTCTCCTGCATCATGGTCACCTACCCGTCGACCCACGGCGTATATGAAGAGACCATTCGCGAAGTGTGCGAGATCGTGCACCAGTTCGGCGGCCAGGTTTACCTTGACGGCGCCAACATGAACGCCCAGGTCGGGATCACCTCTCCGGGCTTTATCGGCGCTGACGTTTCGCACCTCAACCTGCATAAAACCTTCTGCATTCCGCACGGCGGCGGCGGCCCGGGTATGGGCCCTATCGGTGTGAAAGCGCACCTGGCGCCGTTTGTACCGGGCCACAGCGTGGTACAGATTGAAGGCATGCTGACCCGTCAGGGCGCGGTTTCCGCCGCGCCGTTCGGCAGCGCGTCCATTCTGCCGATCAGCTGGATGTATATCCGCATGATGGGCGCGGAAGGACTGAAGCAGGCGAGCCAGAACGCGATTCTCAACGCCAACTATATCGCTACCCGGCTGAAAGAGGCTTACCCGGTGCTCTATACCGGCCGCGACGGTCGCGTGGCGCACGAATGTATTCTCGATATTCGTCCGCTGAAAGAAGAGACCGGCATTAGCGAGCTGGATATTGCTAAACGCCTGATCGACTTTGGTTTCCATGCGCCGACCATGTCCTTCCCGGTCGCCGGGACGCTGATGGTTGAGCCGACAGAATCGGAAAGCAAGGTCGAGCTGGATCGCTTTATTGACGCCATGCTGGCGATTCGCGCGGAAATCGATCGCGTTAAAGCCGGTGAATGGCCGCTGGAAGATAACCCGCTGGTGAACGCGCCGCACACCCAGGGCGAGCTGGTGGGCGAGTGGAACCATCCGTACAGCCGCGAGCTGGCGGTATTCCCGGCTGGGTTGCACAACAAGTACTGGCCGACGGTGAAACGCCTGGATGACGTATACGGCGACCGTAACCTGTTCTGCTCCTGCGTCCCGATGAGCGAATACCAGTAAGTGGTGAATTAGCTAAACTTTTAAAGGCGCTGCGGCGCCTTTATTTTTTGGAGGGAAGATATGGCGATAGCTCTGATTAGCGGCGCAAGCCGCGGCATAGGCCGGGCGACGGCGCTGCTGCTGGCGCAGGAAGGGTATACCGTCGCGGTTAATTATCATCACAACATTAACGCCGCCACCGAAGTGGTCAATACCATTGTTGAATCTGGCGGCAAAGCCACGGCGCTGCGGGCCGATATCAGCGATGAAGCGCAGGTGATGGCGATGTTTGAGGCGGTTGACCGCATGGGCGAACCACTGGCGGCGTTGGTCAACAATGCCGGGATCCTGTTTACCCAATGTACGGTAGAGAGCCTGAGCGCCGAGCGTATTAACCGCGTGCTGGCCACCAACGTCACCGGATACTTTCTTTGCTGTCGCGAGGCGGTAAAGCGCATGTCGCATCGGCATGGCGGCAAGGGCGGGGCGATAGTTAACGTTTCGTCGGCGGCGTCGCGCCTTGGCGCGCCGGGGGAGTACGTTGATTATGCCGCGTCGAAAGGGGCAGTAGATACCCTGACCACCGGGCTGGCGCTGGAAGTGGCGGCGCAGGGGATTCGGGTAAACGGCGTGCGTCCGGGGCTCATTTATACCGAGATGCACGCCTCCGGCGGCGAACCGGGACGCGTGGACCGGGTGAAAAGTTCGCTTCCGATGCAGCGCGGCGGCCAGCCGGAAGAGGTCGCTCAGGCCATTGCCTGGCTGCTGAGCGACAAAGCGTCGTATGTGACGGGTAGCTTCCTCGAACTGGCGGGCGGTAAATAACCCGTAGATGTCTATTGCCCGGCGGCGCTGCGCTATCCGGGAAAAACTTCCCGGATGGCGGCGACGCCTTATCCGGGTTACCCAACGATGCGTACCCGTAGCCCGGCTGAGCGCAGCGCGAGCCGGGAACCCGACGGTCTACCAGGAGGCCAGCCATAGCCGCAGGCGCATTCCCCAGCTGCTGGTCCAGCCGGTGGTGACCGACTTCACCTCGCCTTGAGAAATGAACACCAGCGTTGGCGTCACCTGCACGTCCCACTGCCGCGCCAGCTGGCCGCTCGGATCGTTCACCGTCGGCAGCGCCATTTTCTTCCTGGTCAACCACGTCTCCAGCGTGGCGTTATCGCCGGAACGCAGGGCCACCGTCAGCACATTGCCGCCGTCGGCGGCAAGCGATGCCACCGACGGCGTGGTATAGCGACAAACTCCGCACCAGGTTGCCCAGACGTACAGCAGCAGCGGCTTTTGCTGGCTCATGGCGTTCAGATCCAGCGTCCTGCCGTCGAGTGTCTGCAGCGATGTGGCGCTGATGTTTTGCGGCAGCGCGGGCTGGCGAAAATAATCCACCGCCAGGCTCACCGCCGCGCCAATCAGCAGCCACACCGCCAGCTCGCGCAGCCAGCGCCTGATTTTACTGGCCACGGGCTTTCGCCAGCTGTTCTTTCACCAGCCCCTCCAGTTCATCAGCAGGGATTGCGCCGGCCACCATCTGATCGCCGATGATGGTCGCCGGGGTGCCCTGAATATTCAGCACCTGCGACAAAATCAGGTTCATTTTCAGCGAATCCATGGTTTTGTCATCAATATTCACGCTTTCGGTGGCGGTTTTCTTCTGTGCGGCGGCGATGCTGGCATCATCGTGATAGCCTTTTTTCGCCATCAGCCGCTGATGCAGCGCCCAGAACTTATCGGGCTGCTGACGCCAGGTGGAGAGCGCGGCTTTAGCGGCATTCACCGAACTCTGCCCTTTAAACGGCAGCAGCTTAACGATGAGCTGGATGTCCGGATTATCGTGGACGATTTTTTCCAGCAGCGGATCAAACTGTTTGCAGTAAGGGCAGTTGTAATCGGTAAACGAGACGATCGTGAGCTTCGGCGCTTTCGCGCCGGTGCGCGGGCTGTTCGGATCGTTAAACAGCAGCTGGGCTAACTGGTCATTACCGTTCGATTGCGGTTCTTGCTCCGGGGCGGCGAAGCTGAAGGCCGATACGCACAGCAGCAATAAGGCGGTGATAGCTCTCATGTTATTTTCCTTTAGCGGCGGACAGGGTAGCGAGAAGGTGTTCGCGATCTAACAGCGCAGGCAGAATTTGTCCCTGCGGCAATCCTGGTCCGTAAATCTGGTTAAACGGCACCGCGGCGTTGCCGCGAGCGGTTAAAAACTGACTAATGTCGGCGGAGGGGCGGCTCCAGTCGCCGCGTAAGGCGACCACATCTGGCGCTGAAAGCGCCTGCTGGACGTCATCGCGCAGCAGCACGTTGTATTTATTGGCTTTACAGGTCACGCACCAGTCGGCGGTGACATCAATAAACACCCGCTTATGCTCCGCCAGGGCGTTAGCGATAGCCTGCTCGCTGAGCGGCTGCCAGTTAACCCGGTCGCGGCGCGGGCCCTGGCCGTCCTGTTGGGCGACAAAGGCGACGGCGCCCGCCACTACGATGGCCAGAGCGCCCGCGCGCAGCGCCGTACGCCAGCGGTAGCGCCAGGCGGTGGCCAGCAGCAGAACGATGGCCAGAATCACCAGCAGGGTAAGCACCGGCGTACGGCCGATGTGGATCGTCAGCAGGCTGACCAGCCATAGCGCTGAGCCAAGCATCATTAACCCCAGCACCACCCGCAGATGATTCATCCAGCGACCCGGGCGCGGTAGACGTTGCGCCAGACCCGGCCAGGCGACGATAAGCAGCCACGGCAGGCTCATGCCGATCCCCATGGCGAAGAAAATACCCCACAGCAGCGGCAGCGGCGCCACCAGCGCCACCGAAACGGCGGTACCGAGGAACGGCGCGGTACAGGGCGTCGCCAGCAGAGTGGCGAAGGCGCCCTGCCAGAAATGGCCCATTAAGCCGTTGCCGCCCCGGGTGGCGAGGAAGGTACTGGCGCTGGAGGAGAGACGGATTTCGAACAGCCCTAATAAACTGGCGCTGAACAGCACCATTACCAGCGCCATCGCGCCGATAAACCATGGGTTCTGGAACTGGATCCCCCAGCCGAGCGCCTGATTACCTAAGCGTAGCGCGGTCATCATCAGCGCCAGCGCCAGGAAGGAGACGACGATCCCGCATACCGAGGCGAGGAACTGCCGCCGCACCGCGCCGCGTTCGCGACGTTCGGTTTGCACCAGCGAGCCGAGTTTCATGGCCAGCACCGGCAGCACGCACGGCATGACGTTGAGGATTAGCCCGCCGGCCAGCGCCATCAGCAGCACCCAGCCTAACGCCAGCCCCGGCGCGGCGCTGCCGGCGGCGATGGCGATCTTGCTTTCCTGCGCCTGGCCGCTATCGGCCAGCACCAGCGACAGCGTTTTGCCGCTCAGATCCGGCGCCGCTTCGCCCCAGCTATCGGTGACCGGTACGGTGGCGGTCAACGTATCGCCGCGGCTGGTAAAACTCGGCGTGCCGAAATCGACATCCTCCATGCTGTCGATAAACAGCGCTGGCTGCTGCCAGCCGGCATCGCGGCGGGCGATCACCGTCAGTTTGCCGCTGACGTAGCTGGCGCTAAGCGCCGAGGTGAGACCGTCGCGCAGGGGCAGCGTGCCCATCGCGCGGGTGAAATCGTAATTAAAACGCTCCCCCGCTGGAGCCGTCATATCCAGCGAAAAGGGATAGTCAGTGAGAATGCAGACATTGCTGCAGGTGGATAGCGTCAGGACGCCGCTAAGCGTCGGCGGTATTTTGCCGCGCAGGGTCATCGGGAAGCTGACGTCGCCGTGATACCCCTGAGTGGAAATACCCGCGACGTCGAAGCGTTGCGGCGTCGGCCAGCGCCAGTTAACCTCCAGCGGCGTGTGCCAGGCGATAGCCGGCGCGATGCCGCCTTCGCCCGGCGAACGCCAGTAGGTTTTCCAGCCCTTTTCCAGCGCTACGTCTAAAAGCAGGCGGGTGTCGCCATTGCTTTCGCTTTGCGCCCGCAGGCGCACGCTGGCGTGTTGATTGTCGGCGACGCGCAGCCAGCCGCTATCGGCGGCCTGGCTGACGGGCAGCCATAGCCAAAGCAGGCAGACCAGCAGTCGCCTGAATACCATAAACATAAATTTTCTCCGTAAGTAATAAATTAACCTGAGCTGTCAGGAGAATTAATCACTCACGGAAGACGCATAATCGTAGATGCACCCGCAATCGGGGGGGAGAAATGACGCGGGGAGGCCACTGGCGCTCGATACGCGGCGGGATCGCCGCCAGCACCGCCAGCAGGAGAGTGATAGCCAACAGCGCGCCTTCAAACAGCATCGGCGGAACGGCCATCAGCGACTTGGCGCTGAGCTCGCACGGCGTGACCGGCGCCTCGGCCTTATCCTGGCTTTGCTGTAGCGACGGGCTGTCGGCGGTGAGGTTCATGACCAGCGCGTGCATCCCGGCCATCCGTTGAGCGGTACAGGTCAGCACCACCAGACAGGCCAGGAGGACAAAAAGAATGGCTTTGCGTTGTCGCTTAATCATGATTGCCTCAAATATTCACGAGGCCTATCTTATCGGGCGAACGCGTTTTAGCAATGGTAAAGCTGTAAAGAAGTGTCTGACGGAGAAGTAATTTGCCCCCTCCCGGCCGGGAGAGGGCGGTCAATTACAGATTCTCGCCGTTGCTGGCGATGACCTCTTTGTACCAGTTAAAGCTCTTCTTGCGCGAGCGGGACATATCGCCGGTGCCGTCGTCGTGTTTATTGACGTAGATGAAGCCGTAGCGTTTGCTGTACTGGCCGGTAGTGAAGGAGACGCAGTCGATGCAGCCCCATGGGGTATAGCCCATCAGATCGACGCCGTCATAAGTGACCGCTTTGATCATCTCTTCCACGTGGGCGCGCAGATAATCGATGCGGTAGTCATCGTTGATGCTGCCGTCGGCTTCTACTTTGTCGTAGGCGCCAAAGCCGTTTTCCACGATAAACAGCGGCTTCTGGTAGCGCTCATACAGTTCACACAAGGAATAGCGCAGGCCGACCGGGTCAATCTGCCAGCCCCAGTCGGAGGCCTTGACGTGCGGGTTCGGCACGCTGCCTTCGAAGCCGGAAATGGCATCGCCGGTACCGCCTTCGGCTTTCACCGCGTTGGTCATGTAGTAGCTGAAGCCGAGATAGGCGCAGGTGCCTTCGCGCAGGATCTGCGCGTCGCCGTCTTCCATCTTGATGTTGAAGCCGCGGCGTTCCCATTCATTCAACACATAGCTCGGGTAGTAACCGCGCAGCTGGACATCGGTAAAGACGTAGCGCTCGCGCATCGACTCCTGGGCGAACATCACATCTTCCGGTTTGCAGGAGTAAGGGTAGAGGGCGACCATCGCCAGCATGCAGCCGACCTGCATTTCCGGGTTGATACGACGGGCCGCTTTCACCGCCAGCGCGCTGGCGACGAACTGATGATGCAGCACCTGGTACATGGTCTCTTCCGGGTTTTCATGCTCGGTATAGACCACGCCGGAACAGCAGTAGCCGAACAGCGGCGCGCGCCAGTTACGCTGGTTATTGATCTCGTTAAAGGTCATCCAGTATTTCACTTTGTGCTTATAGCGCTCGAAGACCACTTCGGCGAAGCGCACAAAGAAATCGACCACTTTGCGGTTGGTCCAGCCGCCGTACTGCTGGACCAGATGCAACGGCATTTCAAAGTGGGAAAGGGTGATCACCGGCTCGATGTTGTACTTCAGCAGTTCATCGAACATGTCATCGTAGAATTTCAGCCCCTCTTCATTCGGCTGGGTTTCGTCACCCTGCGGGAAGATGCGGGTCCAGGCAATAGAGGTGCGGAAGCACTTGAAGCCCATCTCAGCGAACAGTTTGATGTCTTCTTTGTAGTGGCCGTAGAAATCGACCGCTTCGTGGTTCGGGTAGTATTTGCCCGCTTCGACCTGGTGGGTGATTTCGCGCGGCACGCCGTGCGCCCCACCGGTCAACACATCGCAGATGCTGGGGCCTTTGCCGCCTTTATTCCAGCCGCCTTCAACCTGATGCGCGGCGACCGCGCCGCCCCATAAAAAGTCTTTTGGAAGGGTCAATTTTTTCATCTTTGCTAATCTCTCTGAATCACTATTGCGATTGAGTCTAACAAAGCGAAAATGAAAGTCACGATATAACAAATTCCGCTAAACGTAATATGTTACATAGAAAAAACAGGTTGTTATTTTTAGCTGATTTTGCGCGCTAATTTACGCCCGAGCGATTCGAGAATATAGATCACCGGAATTTGCGTCGTAATATCGTAGACGCCGCCAATGCGCGTCTGCGGCACGTGCCAGGAGAGATTGAAGTCAGCCAGTTTCGCCAGCCGCGAATGCTCATGGCTGGTAATCGACATCACCTTACAGCGGTGCAGGTTGAACTGGCTGGCGAAGCGCAGGATCTCTTCGGTTTCGCCGGAGACGGAAAGCACAATCGCCAGCGCGTTACGGGCCATATCGTTGGTTACTGGAAAATAGGGATCATCAATATGGTTGCTGAATTTACCGACGTTGGAAAAGAAGCGCGCGCCATATTTCGCCAGCGCGCCGGAGGTGCCGGCGCCGACGAAAATAATACGTTCGGAGGCGAGAATAATATCGACGGCCCGGTCGAGTAATTCGTCAAATTCGTCATTGTTGACGCTTTTAAAAAAGCTCATTATTTCGCTGGCGCCGATATTTGCCTGTTGAGGCTCATTCTGCTCGAGATATAATTTAAAGCGCACGCGAAATTCAGAGTAGCCCTCGCACTGCAGTTTGCGGCAGAAGCGCAACACGGTGGTGGTGGAGACCCCGGCGGCCTCGGCCAGTTCGCGAATGGTCATGTACATCACTTTGTCACGATTTTTGATGACATAGTGATAGACCATCATCTCAAGGTTATTGAGACTGGCGACAGCGGCGTGGGAGAACATACTCACAGTGGCGAACTCACAATTCATAAAGACCAGGACGGAATTATATCATGCAGGCCAATGACATTACCTTTTTTCAGCGTTTTCAGGACGACATCCTCGCCGGGCGCAAAACCATCACTCTCCGCGATGCGGCGGAATCACATTTTAAACCGGGTGACGTCCTGCGCGTTGGGCGCTATGAAGACGACGGCTATTTTTGCACCATCGCCGTGACCGCCACCTCGACGGTGACTCTCGACACGCTAACCGAAGAGCATGCCCGGCAGGAGAATATGACTCTCGAACAGCTGCGGCAGGTCATCAGCGACATCTATCCTGGCGAGAGCCAGTTTTATGTCATTGAATTCAAAATGCTTTAAGATAATCAGGAACAGCTGTGAGTTGAAATAAAAATGTAACTTTATGATTTTAAAGTATTTACAAATATACATCTTTTTATTTTAGCTAACAGGTGTTCACTGGAATCATTCTCAGTTACCCTAAGTGGGCAATGAAAGCGTTCTTGTTTTCACGGAGTCAAATATGGTTCGCAAACCATTAATCACTCAGGGATATTCTCTGGCAGAGGAAGTTGCCAACAGCATCAGCCACGGGATCGGGCTGGTGTTCGGTATCGTCGGCCTCGTGCTGTTGCTGGTGCAGGCGGTGGACACTAATGCCGGCGCGACGGCGATCACCAGCTACAGCCTGTACGGCGGCAGCATGATTATGCTGTTCCTCGCCTCCACGCTCTATCACGCAATCCCGCATCAGCGGGCGAAACAGTGGCTGAAGAAATTCGACCACTGCGCCATCTATTTGCTGATTGCCGGAACCTACACGCCGTTTTTGCTGGTGGGGTTGAATTCACCGCTGGCGAAGGGGCTGATGATTGTTATCTGGAGCCTGGCCCTGCTGGGGATCCTGTTTAAGCTGACGATTGCGCACCGCTTTAAAATTTTGTCGCTGGTGACCTATCTGACGATGGGCTGGCTGTCGCTTATCGTGGTCTATCAACTGGCGGTGAAGCTGGCGGTGGGTGGCGTAACGTTGCTGGCGGTCGGCGGGGTGGTGTACTCGTTGGGGGTCATCTTCTACGTCTGCAAACGCATTCCCTATAACCACGCTATCTGGCACGGCTTCGTGCTCGGCGGCAGCGTGTGTCACTTCCTGGCGATTTATCTATACATCGGTCAACACTGACAAAAAGCCCCAACAGGGGCTTTTTGGTGACTCGTTCTGACTACTTCCACGGTGGCGCTACGCTTACCGTGGCTACGGTTATCTGCCGCCTGGAAATCCCATGGTGGCGCTGCGCTTACCGTGGCTACGGTTATCTGCCGCCTGGAAATCCCACGGTGGCGCTGCGCTTACCGTGGCTACGGTTATCTGCCGCCTGGAAATCCCACGGTGGCGCTGCGCTTACCGTGGCGACGATACTCTGCGGCCTGGTAGCCCGGCTAAGGCGCAAGCGCCGCAAGCCGGGAACTGTTCCTTAATTTTCTTCCAGCGAATACGGCAGCGGTTCAATGCGCAGGCTGCCGGCATCGTCGCGCACGCGGAACAGGCTATCCGGCTCCATATCGTTATTCATCACCACCTGCACCAGCAACTGGCCATCATCGAGCTGAACCGCCGCAAGCACCGTACCGGTGCGGCGCCAGTTATCGCCCATTTTCAGCTCCAGATCTTCCCCGGCTTCCGGCACCCGGCTGGCGGTCCCTGACAGCGTCCACAGCGCACGCTTATTGGCGCCGCGGAATTTCGCCCGCGCCACCATTTCCTGGCCGGTGTAGCAGCCTTTCTTGAAGCTGATGCCGCCCAGCGCCTGCAGGTTGGTGGCCTGGGGTATGAACTGCCCGCTGTTGGTGCTGTCGATAACCGGCAGACCGGCTTCAATATTCAGCGCCAGCCACTGCTGGCTGTTATTGAGCTGCGCTTCGCCGCGCAGCGCGTCGGTGACGCGGTTGGCGGTGTCGACATCGGTCACCAGCAGGAAGCGTTCGCCCGGATGTTCAAACCACAGCAGGCTGGTGGCGCCTTCGCTAACCACCGGTGTGGCGGCATCGGGCAGGGCGGAAAACAGCGGCGCCAGCGCAGCGCGCGCCTGAAAGCCGGCAACCCCCAGCAGAACCAGATCGTCGTTGGCGGCGATAGTGACTTTGGAGAAGACGGCATATTTTTTCAGCTCGGTCAGCTGCGCGTCGCGCAGGCTGCGGCGCTCAATCCATGCAAAGCCGCCGTCGCGACGAAATACGCGCAGATTGCTCCACATCTTGCCTTTGGCGTCACAGTGCGCGGCAAGCAGATGCTGAGCATCGGTGAGGTGACTCACATCAGCGGTAATCTGGCCTTGCAGATACTTTTCGCTATCTGGTCCGCTGATGGTCGCCAGCGCCCAGTCATCCAGGGTCATCAGCGTTAACGGCAGACGAGCGGAAGAGGAAGGCTGACGCGGAGGAAAAGGTGTAAAAGCCATAGTCGTATCCTGAATCGCTTTACGCAGTGTGTGTGACCAATGGTAAAAGAGCTATAGTGCATTGCAAGTGCTTTCAACAGGCCATTTGTGCGCTGACGTCGGGCAACGGCCTGGGGCGGGTAAGTAATAAGCCCATCATTATTTTATGGTTTTTATGGAATGATGCTCGCATTCAGCGATATTCCTGTAAAGTTACGGCATAAAACGGGTTAAACTAACCTATATTTTGCTGCTGGAAGATCAACATGGACATTAACAATAAAGCACGTATCCACTGGGCATGCCGCCGTGGGATGCGTGAACTCGATATCTCCATCATGCCGTTCTTTGAGTATGAGTACGATACCCTCAGCGATGCTGACAAACAGCTGTTCATTCGTCTGCTGGAAAATGACGACCCGGATCTGTTCAACTGGCTGATGAACCACGGCAAACCGGCCGATGCGGAGCTGCAGCGGATGGTAACCTTAATTCAGACACGGAATCGGGAACGTGGTCCTGTGGCAATCTGATCTCCGTATCTCCTGGCGCGCACAGTGGTTTTCTCTGCTGCTCCACGGCGTGGTGGCGGCCCTGGTGCTGCTGGTTCCCTGGCCGCTAAGCTACACCCCGATTTGGCTGCTGCTGCTGTCGCTGGTGGTCTTTGATTGCGTGCGTAGCCAGCGGCGGATCCATGCTCGTCGCGGGGAGATAAAACTGCTCACCGACTCCCGTCTTCGCTGGCAAAACGCTGAATGGGAGATCCTCGGCACACCATGGGTTATCAATAGCGGAATGTTACTGCGTTTGCGCCATGTCGATACCCGGCGCGGGCAGCATCTGTGGCTGGCGGCGGACAGCATGGATGCCGGAGAGTGGCGCGACCTGCGCCGGCTGGTGATGCAAAAACCGGCGCAGGAGTAAGCGGCGTCAGGAAAAGTGTTCGGCCATTTCGCCGAGGATCTGCTCGCACCAGCTCTGGATGCGCTTGTCGCTCAGGTCGTACTGGTTGGTTTCATCCAGCGCCAGGCCAACGAACAGTTGGCCATCGGCGATCACCGGTTTCGGGCTGGTGAACTCGTAGCCTTCGGTTGGCCAGTAGCCGACAAACTTCACGCCTTTGGTCGCCAGCTTGTCGTGCAGCATGCCCAGCGCGTCCAGGAACCATTCGCCATAGCCCAGCTGATCGCCCATGCCGTACAGCGCAACGATTTTGCCCGCCAGATCGAGGGTATCCAGCTGGTCCCAGACCGCCTCCCAGTCTTCCTGAATTTCGCCGAAATCCCAGGTCGGGATGCCGAGGATCAGGACATCGTACTGGCTCATTAGCGCGGGGGAATCATCTTTCAGATTGTGCAGCGTCACCAGCTCGGGGCCGATGATATCGCGGATTTTCTCCGCGGCCATTTCGGTGTAGCAGGTGCTGGAGCCGTAAAACAGACCTATATTCATCGCGTAAACATCTCGATTCTTGCCGTGAATAGCGGGCAGTGTACCAGAAAGGCATGCTCTTAAGGCATAATGAGAGCGTTTAACGAACAAAGAGGCCGATGTGAAACAGGATCTGGCACGAATCGAACAGTTTCTCGATGCCCTTTGGCTGGAGCGGAATCTGGCGGAGAATACGCTCAGCGCCTATCGCCGCGATTTGACGATGCTCGTGGAGTGGCTGCATCACCGCGGCCTGTCGCTGGCCAGCGTCGGCAGCGACGATCTGCAGGCGCTGCTGGCCGAGCGGCAGTCCGGTGGCTACAAAGCCACCAGCACGGCGCGCCTGCTGAGCGCCGTGCGTCGTTTCTTCCAGCATCTGTACCGGGAAAAAATTCGCCCGGACGATCCCAGCGCGCTGCTGGCCTCGCCAAAGCTGCCGCAGCGGCTGCCGAAAGATCTCAGCGAGGCGCAGGTTGAGCGCCTGTTGCAGGCGCCGCTGGTGGAGCAGCCGCTGGAGTTGCGCGATAAAGCGATGCTGGAGGTGCTGTATGCCACTGGCCTGCGCGTCTCGGAGCTGGTGGGCCTGACGATGAGTGATATCAGCCTGCGTCAGGGCGTACTACGGGTTATCGGTAAAGGCAACAAAGAGCGGCTGGTGCCGCTGGGGGAGGAGGCGGTACTGTGGGTGGAAAATTACCTTGAGTATGGCCGCCCCTGGCTGCTGAACGGCGTGGCGTCGGATGTCTTATTTCCCAGCCAGCGCGCCCAGCAGATGACGCGCCAGACCTTCTGGCACCGCATTAAACACTACGCCGTACTGGCGGGGATCGACAGTGAAAAGCTCTCCCCGCACGTGTTGCGTCATGCGTTCGCCACGCATTTGCTCAATCATGGCGCCGACCTGCGCGTGGTACAAATGCTGTTAGGACACAGCGATCTCTCCACCACGCAGATCTACACCCACGTGGCGACCGAGCGTCTGCGACAACTTCATCAACAGCACCACCCGCGGGCGTGAGTGCTGAATAAAAGGACTGAGTATGAAAAAAGGTTTATTGATGTTCACCCTGCTGGCGGCTTCCCTTTCGGGGGCGGCGCATGCCGATAGCGCGGCAATCAAACAGTCGCTGGCGAAGCTGGGTGTGCAGAGCACCGATATTCAACCGTCGCCGGTTTCCGGGATGAGCACGGTGCTGACCGACAGCGGCGTCCTGTACGTTACCGACGATGGCAAGCACGTCATCCAGGGGCCGATGTACGACGTGAGCGGCACGCAGCCGGTCAACGTCACTAACCAGCTGCTGTTGGGTAAGCTGAACGCGCTGAGCAACGAGATGATCGTCTATAAAGCGCCGAAGGAGCAGCACGTCATTACCGTCTTCACCGATATCACCTGCGGCTACTGCCACAAGCTGCATGAGCAGATGAGCGATTACAACGCGCTGGGGATCACCGTGCGCTACCTGGCTTTCCCGCGCCAGGGACTGCAGAGCCAGGCGGAGCAGGACATGAAGGCCATCTGGTGCGCGAAAGATCGTAACAAAGCGCTGGATGACGCCATGAGCGGCAAAGGCGTGCAGCCGGCGAGCTGCAGCGTGGATATCGCCAAACATTACACCCTCGGCGTGCAGATGGGCGTCAACGGTACGCCGGCGATGGTCCTCAGCAACGGCATGGTGCTGCCGGGCTATCAGGGGCCGAAAGAGCTGAAGGCGTTCCTTGACGAGCATAAAAAACAGACAAGCGGTAACTGATTCGCGTGAAACAACAGATACAACTACGCCGCCGCGAGGCGGTTGACGGCGTCGAACTCCCCGCCGGCCTGCCGCCGCTACTGCAGCGGCTGTATGCCAGCCGCGGGGTGCGCAGCGCGCAGGAGCTGGAGCGCAGCGTCAAAGGCATGCTGCCGTGGACGCAGCTTACCGGCGTTGAAAAAGCGGTCGAGATGCTGCACGACGCATTCCTGAAAGGATTGCATATTGTGGTGGTCGGCGATTTTGACGCTGACGGCGCCACCAGCACTGCGCTAAGCGTACTGGCCCTGCGCGCACTGGGCTATAACAACGTCTCCTATCTGGTGCCCAACCGTTTTGAGGACGGCTACGGCTTAAGCCCGGAAGTGGTCGATCAGGCGCACGCCCGCGGCGCGCAGATGATCGTGACCGTCGACAACGGGATCTCATCGCATGCCGGCGTTGATCATGCCCATGCGCTGGGGATCCCGGTGCTGGTGACCGATCACCACCTGCCGGGCGATACGCTGCCGGCGGCGGAGGCCATCGTTAATCCCAACCTGCGCGATTGCGACTTCCCGTCGAAATCACTGGCCGGGGTGGGGGTGGCGTTTTATCTGATGCTGGCGCTGCGCACTTTCCTGCGCGATAAAGGCTGGTTTGAGGCCCGCGGCATCGCTGCGCCAAACCTCGCCGAGCTGCTGGATCTGGTGGCGCTTGGCACCGTCGCGGACGTGGTACCGCTGGATGCTAACAACCGTATTCTCACCTGGCAGGGGTTAAGCCGCATTCGCGCCGGCAAATGTCGGCCCGGCATTAAGGCGCTACTGGAAATTTCCAACCGCGATCCGCAAAAGCTGGCGGCCAGCGACCTCGGTTTTGCCCTCGGGCCGCGCCTGAACGCGGCGGGACGGCTGGATGATATGTCGGTCGGCGTGGCGCTGCTGCTATGCGATAACATCGGTGAAGCGCGGGTGCTGGCCAACGAGCTCGACGCGCTCAACCAGACGCGCAAAGAGATTGAGCAGGGGATGCAGGCCGAAGCGCTAACGCTCTGTCAGCAGCTGGAGCGCAGCGCCGATACTCTGCCCGGCGGACTGGCGATGTACCATCCCCAGTGGCACCAGGGCGTCGTTGGCATTCTGGCATCACGCATTAAAGAGCGCTTCCATCGCCCGGTTATCGCTTTTGCGCCCACCGGCGACGGCACGCTGAAAGGCTCCGGTCGCTCCATTCAGGGGTTGCATATGCGCGATGCGCTGGAGCGCCTTGATACGCTTTATCCTGGGCTAATCCTGAAGTTCGGCGGCCACGCGATGGCGGCGGGGCTTTCGCTGGAAGAGGCGCGTTTTGACGAGTTTCAACAGCGCTTCGGCGAGCTGGTGACCGAATGGCTGGATCCCGCATTATTGCAGGGCGAAGTGGTCTCCGACGGCCCGCTGACGGCGGCGGAGATGAGCATGGAAGTGGCGCAGATGCTGCGCGATGCCGGGCCATGGGGGCAGATGTTCCCGGAACCGCTGTTTGATGGTCGCTTCCGCCTGCTGCAGCAGCGGCTGGTGGGCGAGCGCCACCTGAAGGTGATGGTCGAGCCGGTTGACGGCGGCCCGCTGCTGGACGGTATCGCCTTCAACGTTGATACTTCCATCTGGCCCGACAACGGCGTGCGTGAAGTCCAGTTAGCCTACAAGCTCGACATCAACGAGTTCCGCGGCAACCGCAGCCTGCAGCTGATCATCGATCACCTCTGGCCAAATTGACAACAGTGTAGGAATAAGGGCGCGAATCCGGTAGAATTCCGCTCTTATCACCGCATTTTGACAAATCCATTAAAAGAAACCGACCATGTTTGAAATAAATCCGGTAAAAAACCGCATTCAGGACCTCACGGAGCGCTCCGACGTTCTTAGGGGGTATCTTTGACTACGATGCCAAGAAAGAGCGTCTCGAAGAAGTAAACGCCGAGCTGGAACAGCCGGACGTGTGGAACGAACCCGAACGCGCCCAGGCGCTGGGTAAAGAGCGTTCTTCCCTGGAAGCCATCGTAGATACCCTGGATCAGATGTCCCAGGGGCTGGAAGATGTTGCCGGCCTGCTGGATCTGGCCGTGGAAGCGGACGACGAAGAAACCTTCAACGAAGCCGTCGCCGAGCTGGATACGCTGGAAGAGAAGCTGGCGCAGCTTGAGTTCCGCCGCATGTTCTCCGGCGAATACGACAGCGCCGATTGCTACCTCGATATTCAGGCCGGTTCCGGTGGCACCGAAGCCCAGGACTGGGCCAGCATGCTGATGCGCATGTACCTGCGCTGGGCGGAAGCCCGCGGCTTTAAGACCGAGATCATCGAAGAATCCGAAGGTGAAGTCGCGGGGATTAAATCCGTGACCATCAAGATCATTGGCGATTACGCCTACGGCTGGCTGCGTACTGAAACCGGTGTTCACCGTCTGGTGCGTAAGAGCCCGTTCGATTCCGGCGGCCGCCGTCATACCTCCTTCAGCTCCGCGTTTGTTTATCCGGAAGTGGAAGACGATATCGATATCGAAATTAACCCGGCCGACCTGCGCATTGACGTATATCGCGCCTCCGGCGCCGGTGGTCAGCACGTTAACCGTACAGAATCCGCGGTGCGTATTACCCATATCCCGACCGGGTTGGTGACGCAGTGCCAGAACGACCGTTCGCAGCACAAGAACAAAGACCAGGCCATGAAGCAGATGAAAGCGAAGCTTTATGAGCTGGAAATGCAGAAGAAAAATGCCGAGAAGCAGGCGATGGAAGACAACAAGTCCGATATCGGCTGGGGCAGCCAGATCCGCTCTTACGTGCTGGATGACTCGCGTATTAAAGATCTGCGTACCGGGGTGGAAACCCGCAACACTCAGGCGGTGCTCGATGGCAGCCTGGACCAATTTATCGAAGCAAGTTTGAAAGCAGGGTTATGAGGAACCAACATGTCTGAACAACAAGCACAGGGCGCTGACGCGGCAATTGACCTTAATAATGAACTGAAAACCCGTCGCGAGAAGCTGGCTGCGCTGCGTGAGCAGGGCGTCGCTTTCCCGAACGATTTCCGTCGTGACCATACCTCTGACCAACTGCACGCTGACTTCGATGGCAAAGAAAACGAAGAGCTGGAAGCGCTGAACGTTGAAGTGGCCGTTGCTGGCCGCATGATGACCCGTCGTATCATGGGGAAAGCGTCCTTCGTGACCCTGCAGGACGTTGGTGGCCGCATTCAGCTGTACGTGGCGCGTGATGACCTGGCGGAAGGCGTTTACAACGATCAGTTCAAAAAATGGGACCTCGGCGACATCATTGCCGCCCGCGGTAAGCTGTTCAAGACCAAAACCGGTGAGCTGTCTATCCACTGCACCGAGCTGCGTCTGCTGACCAAAGCCCTGCGCCCGTTACCGGACAAATTCCATGGCCTGCAGGATCAGGAAGCGCGCTATCGTCAGCGTTACCTCGATCTGATCTCCAATGATGAATCCCGCAAGACCTTTAAAGTGCGTTCGCAGATCCTGGCGGGCATCCGTCAGTTCATGGTTGGCCGCGGCTTTATGGAAGTGGAAACCCCGATGATGCAGGTGATCCCGGGCGGTGCTTCCGCGCGTCCGTTCATCACCCATCATAACGCGCTGGATCTGGACATGTACCTGCGTATCGCGCCGGAACTGTACCTCAAGCGTCTGGTGGTCGGCGGCTTCGAACGCGTCTTCGAGATCAACCGTAACTTCCGTAACGAAGGGATCTCCGTTCGTCATAACCCTGAGTTCACCATGATGGAACTCTACATGGCGTACGCGGATTACAAAGATCTGATCGAGCTGACCGAATCCCTGTTCCGCACCCTGGCGCAGGACATCCTCGGCAACACCGAAGTGCCTTACGGCGACCAGGTGTTCGACTTCGGCAAACCGTTCGAAAAACTGACCATGCGCGAAGCGATCAAGAAATACCGTCCGGAAACCGAGATGGCGGATCTGGATAACTTCGATTCTGCGAAAGCGATCGCTGAGTCTATCGGCATCAAAGTTGAGAAGAGCTGGGGTCTGGGCCGTATCGTGACCGAGATCTTCGAAGAAGTGGCGGAAGCACACCTGATTCAGCCGACCTTCATCACCGAATACCCGGCGGAAGTTTCTCCGCTGGCGCGCCGTAACGACGTGAATCCGGAAATCACCGACCGCTTTGAATTCTTCATCGGCGGCCGCGAAATCGGTAACGGCTTTAGCGAGCTGAACGACGCCGAAGACCAGGCGCAGCGTTTCCAGGATCAGGTTGATGCGAAAGCCGCAGGCGACGACGAAGCGATGTTCTACGATGAAGACTATGTCACCGCGCTGGAACACGGTCTGCCGCCGACCGCGGGTCTGGGCATCGGTATCGACCGCATGGTCATGCTGTTCACCAACAGCCACACCATCCGCGACGTTATTCTGTTCCCGGCAATGCGTCCGCAGAAATAATCGCCCTTCGCGAAAAGCAAAAAACCCGGCTTGCCGGGTTTTTTTATGTCTGATGTGAGGTCCGAAGACTGGCGTAGCGGGGAGTCCCGGATAGCGGCGTAAACGCCTTATCCGGGCTATGCGACGGCGAGCCGTAGGCCTGTGCAAGCGTAGCGCCGCCGGGCAGTGATGACAGGTACAGGCTGCGCCTGGCCTGGAGAATATTCAGCTTACGCGCGCAGGCGTGCAACGAAACCGATCAACGCCTGGCGGGCGTCCTGGTTTTCCGCTTCCAGTACCATCCACGGGCTGAACGCCCACGGCGTGGCGGCCAGCGCGCTTAACATGGTTGGCAGGTCAACCCACTGATAGTCCATGACTTCATCGTCGTTAGGCTGCAGCTCACTCACCACGCGCGCGGCATATACCGGGCATACTTCGTTCTCAACGATGCCGTTCGGGGCAACCGCCCGGTAGCGGAAGGCCGGGTGAACCGGCGCGATATCGGCAATCTCCACGCCGAGCTCGAAGCGACAGCGGCGCGTAACGGCCTGCTCGAAGGTCTCGCCCTGCTGGGGGTGTCCGCAGACCGAGTTGGTCCACACCCCGGGCCAGGCCTTTTTGCCTAGTGAACGGCGTGTGACCAGGAACTGTCCCTGCTCATTGAACAGCCAGCAGGAAAACGCGAGGTGCAAAGGGGTATTGAGCGTGTGGGCGGCATACTTCTCCAGCATACCGGCAGGCTGATCCTGCTCATCCAGCAAAATGACGTGTTCCCCGGCCATAACGACTCCTGAAAATAAAAAATGACCCGGCACAAACCCGCCGGGTCATGTACTCAGGCGACTAGGGTAGCCCATAAATGGGAGAAAGGCATTACCAAAACAAGCCCTGGCAGCATGTTGGCGACCGGGAAAAGCTTAATGTTGCAGATGCGTAATCCCGTGGCCACCATCAGCAATCCACCGGCGCAGGAGAAATCCGCCATCATTGACGGGGTGATCATCGGCAGAATAAACACTGCCAGCATCGCCAGCGCCACCTGAATCACAATCTGCGGGATAGCGATGGTCATCACCGCGTAGCCCAGCAGCGTCGCGAAGATCCCGGCGGTAAACAGATCGAGGATCGTTTTAATGTACAGGATCGATGGATCGCCGCTCATACCTTCGGTCATGGCACCAAAAATACCGGTACCGCTGGCGCAAAACAGGACCAAAATAGCCACGAATTTTTCGGTGAACTCTTCGTGACCTAATCCCTGAACGGGAGGCAGGACTTTATTAATCAACCCACGCGTTGATCCCGCCGCGCGACCGATACGTTTTTCCAGGTGCAACAGTTCGCCAAGGAAAGCGCCGAGTACCATCGCCAGCACTACCGCCGGCATATATTTCACCTTCAGCACCAGGGTGATCCCCAGGCCGACGGAGCAGAGACCAAAGGTCATCGGCAGAGCTGTTTTGACGCGTTCCGGAAGTTTGCCTCCGGCCATTGCGCCAATTAATCCGCCGATAATCACGGCGGAACCATTTACATACGGACCAATTAACATTGCGAGTTCCTGTTACGCGTAATGCAGCTCGCCCTCACCCCAGCGTGGGATGTTATTGACCTCCAGGCCAAACAGGTCAAGCGCGCGGTTTACGCTATGGGTAATAATGTCATCTGCGCTTTGCGGACGCTGATAGAGCGCGGGCACCGGCGGAAAGATGATGCCGCCCATCTCGGTCACCGCCGCCATATTGCGTATATGGCCGAGATTAAGCGGCGTCTCGCGCGCCAGCAGCACCAGCCGTCGGCGTTCCTTAAGCACTACGTCCGCCGCGCGGGTAAGCAGATTATCGGTGAGACAATGGGCGATAGCGCCCAATGACCGCATCGAGCAGGGGGCGACTAACATCCCCAGCGTTTTAAACGAGCCGCTGGAGATGGACGCGCCCAGGTGGTTGATGGGATGTACCACGTCAGCCAGCGCCATCACGTCGTCTAAGCGGTAATCCGTTTCCAGTTCGCAGGTTTTTTCCGCGCCTTTGGAGACCACCAGATGAACCTCTACCGCCAGTGGCCGCAAGAGTTCCAGCGCTTTGACGCCGTACTGGAACCCGGAAGCGCCGCTAATGCCAATGATGATGCGTGGTGTCATGGTATTCGCCCTTATTCGAAGTCCGGCAGGAAACGTTTAACATCAACCGCTTTGAATTTAGAGCGCTCAAAGTTGTGTTTCAGATGGAACGGTACGGTGCAGTCGAAAATGGTTTTGCACGACATTCCCTGCTGCAGCACGCTCGGGCTGTATTCTGGCACCTGCGACGGGTCGAGCGGATGGCAGCGCACGCCCGGGATCATTACGGTATCGACATCACCCTGGTAGCGGGTTTGCATCGCCCACAGCACGTCGTCGCTATCGAAAATATCAACGTCTTCATCCACCAGAATGACATGCTTCAGCTCAGGGAAGGCAGAGAACGCCAGGAGCGCCGCCTGGCGCTGGCGGCCTTCATCGGCTGGAGACGACTTTTTGAATTGCAGCACCGCCAGCAGCTTGCCGCCGCCCGCCGAGTGGGCGAAGACGTTGAGCAATTTGCCCGGCATGGCGCGTTCTACCATATCGAGAATACTCGCTTCGGTCGGGATCCCGGCCATGTTGACATGTTCTTCGCCTGGCCCGACGGTGGTGCGCCAGATGGGGTTGATACGATGGGTGACAGCTTTGACTTTAATGACCGGAATCGCCTCTTTGGCTTCGCCGGTATAGCCCGGGAACTCCGGCATCGCGCGGCCGGTATGGGTGTTTTGATCTTCACGCACGCGCACGTTCGGCAGCAGCTCGCCTTCAATAACGATTTCAGCGTGAGCGATGGCTTTTTCATTAATGGTTTTACACTGCACCATCTCCACCGCACGGCCACGCAGCGCGCCGGCGATGCTTAGCTCGTTGAAACCCAGCGGGGTAGTCGGCGGCTCAAAGCAGGCGGCGATTTCGATAGCCGGATCCACGCCGATGCTGATCGAAATAGGTAGCGGCTGGCCCGCCGCTTCAGCTTTCATGCGGAAGGCATCGATATGACGACCCGGCGTCAGCCACATTGAAAGCTCATCGCGGCTCTGAACACACAGGCGGTGAATGGTGATATCGGATTCACGAGTTTGCGGATCGGAGGCGTAGCACAGGCCCATGGTGATATACGGGCCGGCATCTTCTTCGGTGTTGGTTGGCGCAGGCAGCAGTTTACGCAGATCGAAATCAGCATCGCTGGCGAGGTGAACCACTTCCTGGCATACCGCCGCGCCCTGCACCATGGTTGGGGCAATAGCATTTTCAACGGAATCTTTCAGCAAATGACCCAGTTTTGCCGGCTCACACTGCAGGAACTGGCTAACGCGCTGGCGCGAGCCGTTCAGACCGATGGCTACGCTGATATCGTCGAAGCCCTTAATTTTGTTAAAGACCATGACCGGGCCGTTCTTGCGTGTTGGACGCTGGCAGGTGCCGCCGGCGCCCACGTAGCGGTAAACGCCGGAGAGTTCGGCATGGGGATCGACTTCGGTATCGGTTTCAACATATTCGCCAGGCAGCGTTTTTAACAGCGCCAGAGCCGAACGTAAATCATGTACCGGTGACGGTGTTTTTTTATCTGAGTTTGCCATGAGTGTTCCTTTGAAAAGCAATTTTGCTAAGCGCACAATATTTTTCTTCGATAAATTAAACAAATACCGTTTACCGGATGCTCAGTAGATCAAAAAAGTTGGCTTTAAAAAAATGTTAATGAACAATTAATCAATATGGTGAATTTAACGCGGCTTTTTATTTCTCAGCGTTAGTGTGATACTGCCCGGAAGATAATTAATGAGGTCGGTCATGGATCTTAAACGCTTACGTTATTTTTGCCGGGTAGTGGAACACGGTTCGGTGAGTCAGGCGGCGAAGTCGCTCAACATGGCGCAACCACCGCTCAGCAAGCGGATTCAGGAGCTTGAAGAAGAGCTGCAGGTTTCGCTTTTCGAGCGCCGCGGCAACCGCATTGAACCGACGGAAGCGGGGTATTTCTTATATCGGAAAGGCTGTGAAATTTTACGCCAGGTTGAGGATACTGCCCGCGAGACGGCTGATATTGCGCAAAAGGCCCGTGTGGAAGTACGTATTGGCTTAACTCATCTGTATCAGAATTATTTCCAGCCTTTATTAATGGAGCTCTATCGGCGCAACCCTGAGACCGCGATAAATATCTCGGTGACCGACTCAAGTCATCTGGAAACATTATTAAATGAAGGTGCTATCGACCTGGCGTTAATACAGCGGCCTTATCGCAGCGAAGGCTTCGATTATATCTCCTTCGACCCCATTAAACTGGTAGCGGTCATTAATAAAAAATGTCTGTCGCAGCCGCCTTCCAACCCCTATGACTACAATGCGCTGGCGGCGATGCCGCTGGTGCTGCTGCACCGGGCGAAAGATTCCGGCACCTATGAAATGCTAATGGACCTGTTCCGTAAATCCGGCGTTAGCGCGAAGGTGATTATGCATATTACCCAGCCCGGAGTGATCCTCGACTGGCTGGAGGACGGGCTGGAAGCGGCAACATTGCTGCCATCTTCGGAAGTGAATGCCGAAAAACTGCCTCATTGCTATGTGGTTGATGTCTTCCCCTCACCGCAGATATTTTATCCGGCGCTGGTGAAATTGCCGTCGATGCCGTATCTCCCGGCGCTGATGGATATTATCGCCGGGGGTTATCCGTTTATCGCGCCGAGGAAGTAGAGATCAGAGAAAAAGCGTAGAGCATTGGGGATTGTGGCATGGACTGGTATGATATTCGCCCTGGTTGCGAGGTAAGTGGTTGTGTTAAGTGCAGGATGCCTGATGATGAAACGCGTTTATATATCACTGATGCTGGTGGCAAGCCTGGTGCTGGCCGGCTGCTCCAGTACGTCCGATTCTGGTGCCACTTATACCGTCAAACGCGGTGATACCCTGTATGGAATCTCCCGCACCACCGGCACCAGCGTTCGCGATCTCGCCCGTCTGAATAACATCTCGCCGCCTTACACCATTGAGGTGGGGCAGAAGCTGAAGCTTAACGGCAGCAGTTCGGCGAAGACGACGAAGAAAAAGTCTTCCTCTACGCGCACTGCAGCGGTTACGCCTTCTTCCGCGGTACCTCAGTCCTCCTGGCCGCCGGTGGGGCAGCGCTGCTGGCGCTGGCCGACCAGCGGCAAAGTGGTCCTGCCTTATTCCACCGCCGATGGCGGCAATAAGGGCATTGATATTGCCGGGACCCGCGGGCAACCGGTATATGCCGCCGGGGCGGGCAAGGTGGTGTACGTCGGCAACCAGCTGCGCGGCTATGGTAATCTGATCATGATTAAGCACAGCGAGGATTACATCACTGCCTACGCCCACAACGATAAGCTGATGGTGAATAACGGTCAGAGCGTGAAAGCCGGCCAGCAAATTGCCACCATGGGCAGTACGGATGCCGATTCAGTGCGCCTGCATTTCCAGATCCGCTATCGGGCGACGGCCATCGATCCGCTGCGCTATCTGCCGCCGCAGGGCAGTAAACCTAAGTGCTAAAAGGTTATTTTATCGCCAGTCAGTATCCGGCGGGCTTGTCACAGGGTGCGTAAGGGCTATAATGCTTCTCGCACCTCTTCGCGGGCGTAGTTCAATGGTAGAACGAGAGCTTCCCAAGCTCTATACGAGGGTTCGATTCCCTTCGCCCGCTCCATTACACTTCTGAATCACCTCTATCTTATTGAATCCCTTGGCGATACGGCGAAAGCCTGATTGCAGAGTTACTTACTGTAACCTTCTGTGTAACCCTTCATCGGGAATAATTCATACATGGGACTCTCTGTCGCTGATTACCAGCTATGTCCATCATCATTACCTAAAGAACTATGTACTCGTGCCGTCTGCTATCTCTATCAGCGCAACGGAATCTACTATTGCCGACTGAAAGCCTATTTATCAATGGACGTCTGGACGGCTAAATGTGGTTCTGTCAGAATATCCTCAGTCTCACTCAGGACACGGAACAGGAGAACTGCTATGCGTCACCATCATCACATCAAGTCAGCACTGAGGGCTATCCATGCCGATAACCCATTATTGACTTATGAAGACATGCGCGGTCATCTTCGAGAGATGGCTGAGATGGAGCTATCGTTAGGTCGTTCAGATATTTTCGAACCGGATATGATGGATATTTACCGTGATCAGTATGGAGAACTTGGGGAGAGTCTTGTTGACGCTATTGCTAGTGAACCATTAACTGTTGACCAGCATCGTTACATTAACGAGGCGCAAGATGTAATCAAGGCCTGCATGGCGAGGGTAGAGGGAAACAGCCAGCCACTGATTGATTATATTGACGGGTTTGATGGAGGAGTGAGGCAGTCGGCTAAGCAGGAGGTAGAAAGCGTAGAGCCACGCCCAGCGGTCACATTAAGATTCCTCGTTGAGCAGTACGAAAAGGAGAATGTTCAGAACTGGAAGCCAGCGACTTTAAAAGAGAACCAGGCGTCGCACAGTACACTCATTGAGATTTTTGATTATCTGGGGCTGACGGACCTGACTGCAATTACCCGAGCGAACATGCTTGAGGTTCGTGATGTGCTCCAGAAGATACCGAAGAACCGTAAGCAACGCTTCAAGGATGTCTCATTGGTTGACCTGCTGGCTACTGGAGAAGCCTACGAGTACATGGATGTGGTGACAATCAATAATAAATATCTGGTCAAGATGGCAGCCTTGTTTAAGTGGGCTGTACGCAATGACCTGTTAATCAAGAACCTGACCGAAGGTTTAGAGCTAAAAGTGCCACCAAAAAAGGCCTCAGAAGCCCGTAAAGCGTTCTCAGTGGGACAAGTGTGTCAGCTTATTGATGCCGCTAAGAGATACGCTCAGAAGCCTTCTGGTAAACCATATCATTACTTTGTTGTTACGCTGGCAGCCATTACCGGGGCAAGACTGAATGAAGTCGCTCAGATTCAGGTTAGAGATGCCAGGATCACCGAGGCCGGGACCGCTTATATTCATATCAATGAAGACACTAGCACTCTGCCCGGTAAGAGCATCAAGAACCCATATAGTGAGCGCCGTGTGCCTCTGGTCGATGGAGCCTATGGTTTCGCATTGACTGACTTTATGGCGCTTGTAGAGGCCCGTAGAAGCGCTGGAGGTGAGGACGCTATGGTGTTCGATGGTCTGAAGCTAATGAAGAATGGTTATGGCGAGCAGGTTAGCAAATGGTTTAACCGGACGTTGTTACCTAAGGTCGTGGTTGACCGTGACGGATTGGCGTTCCATTCATTCAGACATACAGTTGCGACTCAGTTAAAACAACAAGGTGTCGAATTGGCGTACGCTCAGGCGATTCTGGGACATAGTTCAGGGTCAATAACCTACGACCGATACGCTAAAGAAGTCGAAGTTGATAGATTGGCTAATGTGCTGACGGGTGTTTATAAGGAGATGGGAGTAAATGGCTGAATATTATCCAGCAGAGTTTGAAAAATCTGAGTTTAACTGTCCGTACTGTGGGGTATTTGCACATCAGGACTTTCACTCCTTGATTTATAAACCTTGGAATTATTCAAATGACACGAAGCCTACAGAGCTAAGTACTTCATCCTGTAGTCACTGTGAACAGTTAGCTTATTGGTATAAACAATCTTTGATTATTCCAGCGTCGGGTAACGTTGAGATGCCAAATCCAGATATGCCGGAAGACTGTAAGTCCGACTACTTGGAAGCCCGGAGTATTGTCAATCTGTCTCCTAAAGGAGCCGCTGCGCTTCTCCGTCTGTGCCTTCAGAAACTCATGGTCCACTTAGGCGAACCGGGTAACAACATTAATGCTGACATTAAATCTCTCGTTGAGAAGGGGCTGCCTCCTCGCATCCAGCAAGCAGCAGACATCTGTCGTATCGTTGGAAATCAGGCGGTCCATCCCGGAGAGATTAGCCTTGATGATGACCCTCAGTTGACGCATGGTCTCTTTAAGCTCTTGAATATCATTGTCGATGACCGAATCACAAGACCTAAAGAAATCGAAGCGATGTTCCAGAGTATGCCTGAGGGGCCGCGTCAGGGCGTCGAAAAGCGGGACAAAAAGAGCGCATAAGATAGTAACGACTCACTATGGGATAGCTCGTGTTCGGCAATCCTATAGTGAACTCTTATTGCTTGAATATCTTGTCGATATTTATGAATTAAAATTCACCTTTGGTAATCCTTGTGTTTTTCATTAATTGATTGTTTTATATATGGATTTTAATTAACCCTCACTATAGGGAGAGACACCCATAGGAACAACATAAAGTTTTCTCATTCACGAACACGCATTGATATACAGACTGCTCATATGGCTAGAGTTCTGGTTGAACCAAATAGCCTCTCGTATTCATCCATGCGCTACAGCCCTCCCTTTGCACGTTAGCAGCACGTTCGGCGACGTTTGCATTAACCCTCACTTCAGGGAGGAGAGCGACACGTTCGAGACAGCACGTTCGAGACACTTACGGTTCCCATCAGTAGCGAGCAACAACGGCTACGCTCATACGCAACGTCAACCGATAGACGAGACCCGAAGGCAGACTGATTGGAAACCATCAGCCTTCATAGTGTCGAGCTTGTATCAGGTCATACGGCAACGTTGCATTCATTAACGTAAACCTTCATACCTTTCAGGGCGGGTAACATCAGACACCACACGCGCATTGCTTCTAATGTGCTTCTTAAGTGGACTACAGAGATGGGAGGTTGAATAGACGAATTAACAATAATACAGGGCGGAAACTCATAGTTAGCCCTTTAGGTTATATTTTTTAGAATAATATTGGTCTTATGAAATAAGCCATAATAACTTAAGTAAACCCTGGGATTTAGATAATAGATTTAATTAAAGACACAATTAAGAACACCCTAAAGAGGTGACGGTAATATTAGTCATTAACAATCACCATACTTAGAGATGCCTTGTAGTTGGCTGTGCGAGACATTTTACAGGATTGAATTAATTACACCCACTATAGGAGGAAAACACACACAACTTGCTGGTAGTACGCTTTCGGTTCTTCTGCTGGTTCCGACTCAACGCTGGCACCACCAACAACACTAGCAACGTGTCTCCCAGCTATTCACACCGTGCCGCCGCAAGTGCACATCACTATTTTAACCTCAAAGCCATTCTGTCTGCACCCTGTTGTCCTGCTGGTCTCCCTATTTCGTGGGGCTTTGAGTAGACCAGTGGGGTGCGGCCTGAGGATGCAGACAAAAGGAATCACGAAATTATGAACAATCAATCGAGCAATTCAATTATTAATCTTGACCAGCTTATCTCAATGACTTCCGTAGACATTGCTAAGATGACAGGTAAAGAACACAAACACGTCATGCGTGATATTCGTAATATGGTCGAAGAACTTAATGGCCCAAATTCTGGAGGGCGAGATTCTGGCGGTCCAAAATTGGACTGCGAGATTGCCGGAATATCCGAAGACACCTTTACAGATTCTCGTGGTAAGACGCAGCCGCTGTACCATCTCGACCGAAAGCATACCTTTATATTGGTCGCTGGTTATTCTGCTCATCTCCGAGCCAAGTGTTACGACCATATTCAGACGCTAGAACGTCGAGTCCTCCAACTGGAAGACCAGAAGAAGCGCGCAGCCATTCAGTCAGCTAACCGTCGAGGCGTGACATGGGGTGATTACTGCAAGGCCAATGGCCTCCCCACTCAGAAACTGATGACCATCCTTAAGCGCGAGCGCAAGCTGTTTAAAGTAAAACCACGTAGTGGTGAGTGGTCAGTAAATCCTGCCTTTGCGGAATACTTTCGGATTATCAAACCTACTGACCGTCGATTCAACCCGAACGGTATCAACATTCGGTTTAACGCCAAGGGGCTGGAGTTCTTCAGTCAACCTGAAAACGTGCTCAAGATGCGCGGAAAAGTAATCGCCATTCACGGTAATGATTCTGACAAACAGCGACACCTACAGGCAGTAGCAAAGATGGGATGCCTTAATTATGGACAAGCTTGACTCATCGGATACATGAAAGCTGTAAAGCCCTCCGCTTAATGACCGTGGACACCAAAGCGCTGAACATTGCTCTGGGTCAGCCTGTCGAAGCAACCCGCCCGTATTACTCCAAGGTTACTCTCTTATTTGAACGGGCATAAGTCGGATGTGCTATGTCTCGTGGTAACTAAAACATGTTTGAACTCTGTCGGTAGCAATCATAGATTTTAACGATCAATATTTTGGTAATAATAGAAACAAACGATCAGAGCGATGACTGTAATCGCGTTATCATTAGAATTAGCTATTGTCTTCTGAGGATATAAATTTGTTTGGGATTTTTAAGAGAAAGGTAAAAACGGAAAGACGCTACGATGTGACACCTATCCATTCCGAACTTGTCGTGATGTCTGCGGGTCTAATAAGCAAACAAACCGAGATGTTTAATGCAATTACGGATGAGGAAAGGAGGGAGGAAGTAGGTCGCCCGTATTTATCTGCGGGATACATTTCACCTTGGGTTATTGGGTATATGGCTGGGTGTTTGGATGCAGTCACTCAAACTGAGGCTAACAGGATGAAATATACGTCCGAAATGCTGGGGCTACTTTTTTCAGTCATTTTTGGTGATGATAAGTCTCAGGAAGCAATGATAACTTATATATCGTGTAACGAAGCCAGTTCGCCGGACCATGCTTTTCATGTTACGTATGAAATTTATATGAGTGGTCTTGTGAAAGCCTTTAATGAGGTATGCGAGAAGAAGCCGGTAGTTGGGCTCCTCAACTATTTAATGCAGGATAAATAATATCCTCGGTCCCACTCCGCGAGAATCACTTAAAAGCCCCATAGAGGTAACACTCTAGGGGTTTATTTTTTTTATAATATAACATATCGAGTAAGCGTAGACGCCAGTAGTACTATTAGTATCACTATTAGAAGCGTCTAGTGGTGATCAGAGCGCCTTATAGCAATACCTACAGCTACCAATGGGCACATCTTTTGAAAATTACCACAAAAATCTGAGCGGTTATCCAATAATTAAGCCCACCTTAGGGCCCCCATACGCCCACCTTGTTACCCTTGGGAGGTCATGCCTTGGCGCACTGAGTATCTTTTAAGTACACGCCAGTGAGACTAGTCGGACAGTACCGTTTTGAGTATCAAAACGTGGTTGTCATAAGTCTAATGATACTGTATCTTTAGTGTCATTTAAATGATACTTAGGGCAGGGAGAGACATAATGGGCAAGACTTTTGGTTACATCCGAGTGAGCAGCAAGGACCAGAATGAAGCACGTCAGGTGGAAGCGCTTAAGGGTCTTTGCGATGACCTGATGATTGACAAGGTATCTGGCAAGGATGCTGACCGTCCAGCACTACAGGAGCTACTCAAGGTGGTTCGTCGTGGTGATGTCGTGGTAGTCAAGAGTGTGGACCGATTAGCCCGTAACACAAAGGACCTTCTGACTATCCTTGAGACCCTTGTTGACGCTGGCGTTACGGTTCGCTTTATTGATAACCAGATGGTCTTTGATGATACGCCCACCAGCCGCTTTATGATTACCATGTTGGGGGCTGTAGGTGAGCTTGAGCGTTCGTTCATCAGGCAGCGTCAGAGTGAAGGTGTGGCGATAGCTAAGGCTGAGGGCAAGTTTAAGGGCCGTCAAAAGGATGACCAGTTAAGGACTGAGGTGGTGAAGCTGTTGGGCCGTGGAGACTTGAGCGCTGACCAGATTGCTAAACTTGCTGGATGTGGGAGAGCTACAGTGTTCAGAATTAAGAAGGAGTTAAGTAATGAGGTTGCTAAGTAAATCTCACTATCTCCCTTGGTCAATCTGTTAAGTCGTCTATCAGTTGTTAACTCAACGTCAGAACTTATTGACCATAAGGGCCTATTAGCTGTAACTTCCCATGTAACCCGAGGGATTCTTCGGTGCTTTAGAATCAAATGGTTAACGATTGGAACTACTGTCAGTTCGATTCCCTTCGCCCGCTCCAAACACACTTCTCCTAACGTCTACTCAAATCAACCAAACCCAGCAATCACAAGGCATTAGCCAGTATCTCTGTATTCTGACGTAAACTAACGTCTACTCAAATCTATACATTCATGTGTATAGTAATGCGTATAGCTCGTGCTCTACACTTTGGAACTATACACAATGCCCCTCACAGACCTTGAAATCAGGCGCTCTAAGCCGCG
>NZ_JBMAXV010000040.1:0-43977 GCF_048589245.1 Klebsiella sp. 10982 | reverse complement strand
CGCTAAAGCGGGCGTTTTTTATGGCTTACTTCCGGCGCCAGGTGGTGCCCTGCGGGCCATCCTCCAGCACAATGCCCATCTCGTTAAGACGGTCGCGCGCCGCATCCGCCGCCGCCCAGTCTTTCGCTTTACGCGCGTCCAGGCGCTGCTGGATAAGCGATTCGATCTCCGCCACTTCCGCGTCGTCGGCCTGCGCGCCGCTCTGCAGGAAGGCGTCCGGCTCCTGCTCCAGCAGGCCCAGCACCGCAGCAAGCTTACGCAGGTGGGCCGCCATGGCATTTGCCGCCGCAGCGTCCTCGGTTTTCAGGCGGTTTACTTCACGCGCCATATCGAACAGCACCGAGTAGGCTTCCGGGGTGTTGAAGTCGTCGTCCATCGCCTCGATAAAGCGTGCTTCGAAGACTTCGCCCCCCGCCGCGTCGACGGATTTGTCCGTTCCGCGCAGCGCGGTGTACAGACGCTCCAGCGCCGAACGCGCCTGCTTGAGGTTCTCTTCGCTGTAGTTCAGCTGGCTGCGATAGTGGCCGGACATCAGGAAGTAGCGAATCGTCTCCGCATCGTAATACTTCAGCACGTCGCGGACGGTAAAGAAGTTGCCCAGCGATTTCGACATCTTCTCGCGATCGACCATCACCATCCCGGAGTGCATCCAGTAGTTGACGTACTCGCCGTCGTGGGCGCAGGTGGACTGGGCGATTTCGTTTTCATGGTGCGGGAACATCAGATCCGAACCGCCGCCGTGAATATCGAAGTGGTTGCCGAGCTGCTTGCAGTTCATCGCCGAGCACTCGATATGCCAGCCCGGACGGCCCGCGCCCCACGGCGACGGCCAGCTCGGCTCGCCCTCTTTCGACATCTTCCACAGGACGAAGTCCATCGGGTTACGCTTGACGTCAACCACGTCGACGCGCGCCCCCGCCTGCAGCTGGTCGAGATCCTGGCGCGACAGCAGTCCGTAGTTCGGGTCCGTCGGCACGTCGAACATCACGTCGCCGTTATCTGCCACGTAGGCATGACCTTTGGCGATCAGTTGTTCGGTGATCTCGATGATCTCCGCAATATGATGCGTCGCGCGCGGCTCGCTGTCAGGGCGCAGAATATTCAGAGCGTCAAAATCTTTGTGCATTTCGGCAATCATGCGATCGACCAGCGCGACGAAGCTTTCGCCGTTTTCATTAGCGCGCTTAATGATTTTATCGTCAATATCGGTGATATTGCGCACGTACTTCAGCTTATAGCCGAGAAAACGCAGATAGCGCGCCACAACGTCAAAGGAGACGAAGGTCCGGCCATGGCCGATGTGACAGAGATCGTAAACGGTAATACCACACACGTACATGCCGACTTCCCCGGCATGGATAGGTTTAAATTCCTCTTTCTGGCGCGTCAGTGTATTAAAAATTTTTAACATCGAAGATTCCGTGTAGACGTGTGTGGGTAATGAAGTCTCTATAATACCCATAATTCAGACCGGACGCAGCACACATTGCAAGGTGCATCGACCCCCGCGGTTATGCTATAACACCCCCCTATATCTCACCCGACATCGGGTGCTGGCACCACACTCATCGGAACAGGATGCAAAAATGGTTACTTTCCACACCAATCATGGCGATATCGTAATCAAAACGTTTGACGACAAAGCGCCGGAAACAGTTAAAAACTTCCTGGACTACTGCCGCGAAGGTTTCTACGACAACACCATTTTCCACCGTGTTATCAACGGCTTCATGATTCAGGGCGGCGGTTTTGAACCGGGCATGAAACAAAAAGCCACCAAATCTCCGATTCAAAACGAAGCGAACAACGGCCTGAAAAACACCCGCGGTACGCTGGCAATGGCTCGTACTCAGGCGCCGCACTCTGCCACCGCGCAGTTCTTCATCAACGTGGTTGACAACGACTTCCTGAACTTTTCCGGCGAAAGCCTGCAGGGCTGGGGCTACTGCGTGTTCGCGGAAGTGGTTGAAGGCATGGACGTGGTAGACAAAATCAAAGCGGTTGCCACCGGCCGCAGCGGCATGCACCAGGATGTGCCGAAAGACGATGTGATCATCAAAAGCGTCACCGTCAGCGAGTAATTCGTGGCGACACTTTTTATTGCAGATTTGCACCTGCAAACAGAAGAACCGGCGATCACCGCCGGTTTTCTGCGTTTTTTACAGGGCGAAGCCCGCCAGGCGGACGCCCTGTATATCCTTGGCGATCTGTTTGAGGCATGGATCGGCGATGACGATCCCAACCCGCTGCACCAGCAAATTGCCGCGGCAATCAAAGCCGTCGTCGACGCCGGGGTACCCTGCTACTTCATCCACGGCAACCGCGATTTTCTCGTCGGCCAGCGCTTTGCCCGCCAGAGCGGGATGATCCTGCTCGCCGAAGAAGAGCGACTGGACCTCTATGGCCGTGAAGTGTTGATTATGCATGGCGACACGCTGTGCACCGATGACCCAGGCTATCTGGCGTTTCGCGCCAAAGTCCACACCCCGTGGATCCAGCGTCTGTTCCTGGCCCTGCCGCTGTTTATCCGCCGCCGCATCGCCGCCCGCATGCGCGCCGACAGCAAAGCCGCCAACAGCAGTAAATCAATGGACATTATGGATGTAAATCCACAGGCGGTAGTTGACGCGATGGAGCGGCATCACGTGCAGTGGCTGATCCATGGCCATACCCATCGCCCGGCGGTTCATGAACTGCAGGCCAACGGCCAGCCCGCATGGCGCGTGGTACTCGGCGCCTGGCACAGCGAAGGTTCGATGGTCAAGGTAACGCCGGACGACGTCGAACTCATCCACTTTCCGTTTTAGTTCCCCCGCAAGCACAATTCCGAAATCGTCCCTCACCTGGGCGAAGATGCGCACTTCCCCCCGCCCTGCATGCTAGTCTTCCACAACGTCACTCTCAAGGAACGAGCATGAGCAGGAAAAAGTGGAGTCAGCCGCTGATGTGGGGAACGATCATCGCGATCCTCAATCCATTAGGGGTAAGTTATATCGCCTTAGTCGGCGTCGCTATTGGCAACACGCTGACATTTGTCTGGTGTGCGCTGCTGGCGTGGGCTATGTATTTCTATGCCATTTATTTGCTCTGCACCCGCCCCCACGATAGCCGGCTGGTACAAATCTATTTACTGATAATGGGTGCCCTGATGCTCCCCTGGGGGTTAGTGCTGCTCATCACCTGCATCATGACTGAGATAAAGGCTAATAACCAGCGCTCGCCATCACCGCCGGGCGAGACAAAAGACGGCTAACCATGCGCACGCAACCGTTTTCCTTGCTAGCAGTTCATGCTATTCTCTGTGGCCTCTAAAGCAGTGTGAAACACACCCACAGGAGTTTTAAGACGCATGTCTTCCCGCAATAATTCGGCGCGTATCGCCATCGTGATGGGGTCCAAAAGCGACTGGGCTACCATGCAATTTACCGCAGAAATCCTGGATGCCCTGAACGTTCCGTATCATGTCGAAGTGGTCTCTGCCCACCGCACGCCCGATAAGCTCTTCAGCTTTGCTGAAAGCGCCGAAAGCCACGGTTATCAGGTGATTATTGCAGGGGCAGGCGGCGCGGCGCATCTGCCGGGCATGATTGCGGCGAAAACCCTGGTGCCGGTGCTCGGCGTACCGGTACAGAGCGCGGCCTTAAGCGGTGTCGACAGCCTCTACTCCATTGTACAGATGCCGCGCGGCATTCCGGTCGGCACCCTGGCTATCGGCAAAGCCGGCGCCGCAAACGCAGGCCTGCTCGCCGCGCAGATCCTTGCCCAGCACGATGCTGAACTGCACCAGCGCCTGAGCGCCTGGCGTCAGGCGCAAACCGATGAAGTGCTGGATAACCCGGACCCGCGGGGTGCGGCATGAAACAGGTATGCGTGCTCGGTAACGGCCAGTTAGGCCGTATGCTGCGTCAGGCCGGCGAGCCGCTGGGCATCGCCGTCTGGCCGGTGGGGCTGGAAGCCGACCCGGAAGCGGTGCCGTTCCAGCAGAGCGTCATCACGGCAGAAATTGAACGCTGGCCGGAAACCGCCCTCACCCGCGAGCTGGCCCGCCACCCGGCGTTCGTCAACCGCGATGTCTTCCCGATTATCGCCGACCGCCTGACGCAAAAGCAGCTGTTCGACAAACTTGGCCTGGCCACTGCCCCGTGGCAGCTGCTGGCGGATAAAAGCGAGTGGCCGGCGGTGTTTGCCCGTCTCGGCGAACTGGCGATCGTTAAGCGTCGCGTCGGCGGCTATGACGGCCGCGGCCAGTGGCGTCTGCGCGCTGACGAAACCGCGCAACTGCCCGATGACAACTACGGCGAATGCATTGTCGAGCAGGGAATTAACTTCTCCGGCGAGGTATCGCTGGTGGGCGCCCGCGCTCATGACGGTAGCACCGTCTTCTACCCGCTGACCCGCAACCTGCATCAGGACGGTATTCTGCGCGCCAGCGTGGCCTTCCCGCAGGCCAATGCCCGCCAGCAGGCGCAGGCGGAAAGCATGCTGACGGCGATCATGAACGAGCTGAATTACGTCGGCGTGATGGCGATGGAGTGCTTCGTTACCGCCGAGGGGCTGCTGATCAACGAGCTGGCGCCGCGGGTGCACAACAGCGGCCACTGGACGCAGAACGGCGCGTCTATCAGCCAGTTCGAGCTGCATCTGCGGGCGATTACCGGCCTGCCGCTGCCGCCGCCGGTGGTCAACAGCCCGTCGGTGATGATCAACCTGATCGGCACCGATCTCAACTACGACTGGCTGAAACTGCCGCTGGTGCACCTGCACTGGTACGATAAAGAGGTGCGTCCGGGTCGCAAAGTCGGCCACCTGAATCTCACCGACAGCGATACCGATCGCCTGAGCGCCACCCTGGAGGCGATCAAACCGCTGCTGCCGCCGGAGTACACCAGCGGTCTGTTCTGGGCGCAATCGCAGCTGGCGTAACGCCTTACCTTTGTCTTGCCGGGCGGCGGCTGACGCTTGCCCGGCCGATAAAAACCCAGCTATTCAGAACTCGTCGCCCTGGCAACTCGCCTCCGTCGCCGTCCCGGGGCAAAATGCACGATATTCAGACATCCTCACCGCCGGTAGTCCCACGTCAGGGCTTGATACAGGTTCCCGCCCGCCCGGCGAGTGTCTCCTCAATGCGTGATAATGCACCAATCCACGCCCGCTTGCCTCTGCGGCGAACATAGCTGCTGACTGCCGAAATTTTCGGCCCCATCGCGCCATCGTCGCGAGCAAAAGGCGCCAGCGCTTCCGGGGTCGCTTCACGGATCGGTCGCTGCATTGGGGTGCCCCAGTGTTCATATACCGCATCCGCATCGGTGAGGATCACCAGACCATCGGCATCAATCTGTTCCGCTAGTAGCGCTGCGGCCAAATCTTTATCGATAACCGCCTCTGCGCCCTGTCCGCTCTCGAGCACCGGAATGCCTCCGCCGCCACAGCAGATCACGACATGTCCCTCATTCAGCAGACGCTCAATCGAGTCGCTCTCCTCAATTCTCACCGGCCTTGGCGAGGCGACAACCCGACGCAAGTATTTGCCGTCGCGCTTCATCGTCCAGCCATACTCCTCTTCCAGTTGCTGCTGTAACTCAGGGTCATAGACCGGACCGATAAATTTCTCCGGCGCCGAAAAGGCTGGATCGTTCGATGCCACAGTAATACGCGTCATCACTGTCGATACCGGCGGTACCAACGATTCCTGCGCCAGACATTGGGCCAGCATATAGCCAATCATGCCCTGGCTCTCCGCCACCAGCACGTCCAGCGGGTAAGGTTCAACGTCGCTATAGGCCAGATTTTGCAGCGCCAACAGGCCTACCTGCGGCCCGTTGCCGTGCACAATGGCCAAACGGTAATGCTGCGCCAGACGCGCCAGCGCGGGAACGGCACTGTGAATATTGCGATACTGATTTTCTACCGTCAGCGCTTCTCCGCGCTGTAATAAAGCGTTACCCCCGAGGGCAACAACCAGCGTTTTCATAAAAGTCCTTACATTATTTGTTGCGCCAGCCAGAACCCCAGAAGCGTGTCGGCACCAGAGGTGTGCCCCATCGCCAGCAGGGCTTCGACGGCAGGTTCAATTCGTCGTCCGCACTGAAGCGCGTTAACAACATGCAGTAGCGGTGAAGCGAAGCATCCCTTACTGGCGTAGCGTAAATAGTTGACGCTGACCTGCGTTGTGGCAGCATGCAGATCGCCGGAGGCATGAAAGAAATGGTGTCCGCTGTTGCGCGACATCTGTCCAGAACACCACGCGGACAGCATCATGCCGATCAGCATATCGTCCATGCTCGGCGTCAGGCCTGGCCCCTTCCCCAACCACAGCCGCCAGTCAACGGGGCTCCCGGTCAACGCAGAAGCAAAACAGTGGCGTAATTGCCGCAACTCAGGATGATGCGGCAGATGGATAGCCTGCCACAGCGGCCCAAACAGGCCCGTCTCTTCCGGGCGCTTCATGAGCGCTGCCGGCAGATAAGGGCCATCAGGCTGATATCGAGGCCGCAGGGAGCAGCGCCTGCGTGGCGGTAACAGCAAAAGGTTATCGACCTGAATGCCGTCATCACGCGCTATCGGCAACCCCCCCGCCTTCAGCGCCGCGTGTAAACGGATAAAATCACGGTGACGTAATACCCATCCGCCGGGGCTCACGCCTTGTCCCCGATGATGCAGCGTCAGCATCGCGCCGCCTGCAACATAGAGATTGATGGTGCGCTGCCAGAGGCCGCCGGTTCGCCACGGCTGGCGATGGTCCGGCGCGTCAATGCTGCCTGTCAGCGGACGGATCTTATCCATTGCGTGCCTCAGCTCACGCCCAACTCGTCCGCCAGCGCTTCCAGCGCCAGTTCAAAGCAGGCCAGTGGGGCTCTGACGGTTCCGGCGCCAATCTGGCCGATCCCCGCCTCTTTATGCGCGATACCAGTGTTGATAAGCGGTGTAATGCCAGTTTCAACCACCCGGCGAATATCCAACCCCAGACAGGCGCCCTGGAAATCCCAGCCCGGAATTTGCAGTTGCATATTGCGTTCAAGGAAGATTTCCGCCATCTCCTCGGAGACCGATTTCGCCGCCTCCATCCCACCCGCGCCGACAAAGCGAGTGACGCCCGGGGCCGCGATCATCGCCGCCCCGCCGATGCCGAAGGTTTCAGTAATGGCGCTATCGCCCATATCCGGGTTGGCCTGCTCCTGCGAGAAACCAGTGAAAAACAGCCCCTGCGGCGTATTGACCGGCGCGGTAAACCAACGGTCGCCCAGCCCGCTGACGCGAATACCAAACATATCGCCGTTGCGGGTCATCGCGGTGACGATACTGCCCGCGCGGACCTGCGCCCCGGCATCCATCGCCGATTTACAGTAGGCCATCGCCAGGTTGAGAAAGAACTGATCGGTAATGGCGAGGAAATCCATCACTTCAGCTATCTGCTGTTTGTCGTGATTAAGGCGCGCCAGATGCGGCGCCAGCGTGCGCATTAGCAGCGCGGAGGTGGCGATATTACGCTGGTGAAACTCATCCCCCATGGTGATGCCCTGCGCCATCATCGCCGTCAAATCGATGCCGCGCTCCATCTGTTTCAGAGCCGCGCTAAGCACCGGCATCAGCACATCGCGCATCCAGCGCAGGCGCTGCTGCACATCTTCGCCGTAAGCGCCGAAACGCATCACCTTGCCAATCCCTTCGTTCAGGTTGCAATAGGCGCGGTTGCCTTCAGCGATATTTTCCACCACCAGCATCGGCATGTTCGGCGAAGTAATGCCGCCCATTGGCCCCACGGCGTTAACGTGATGGCATGGAATAAAGGTAATTTCGCCGCTTTCCAGCATCGCATGGGCAGTTTTTTCATCCTGCGCCCAGCCTTCGAACAGGCATGCGCCAATGCAGGCCCCTTTCATTGGGCCGGTCATCGCCTGCCAGCGCATCGGCGGCCCGGCGTGGAGCAACGTTTTGTTCTGATTCAGCGCCCCGATTAGCGCACCTGCCGGCTTCACATCCAGCCAGTGCGGACGTGCATTCCGAATTCGTTCAATTACTGCCTCATTGGCCTGCGCCACTGATGTAAACATAGGGACCTCTTATTGCAAACGCTCTAATAAACGAGCCAGTTTTTTATTTCCTCCGGCAATCGGCGCCCACTGATAGTGAACAACCGGCGTTCCGGCGGACTGTAAATCGATCGCAAAACTGCGCAGACCGGCATTAATTACCGCCACCCCATCCAGCAGACTGGAACGCGGTGCGGGCTCCGCCATCCGCTGAGGGCTAATCAGCGCAACAGCAAGCAGTGCGGCTTCCGGGAGGCTATCGACCACCACCACGCCGGCATCTTCCAGCTCGGCAATCTGACGGGAACGACACTGCGGGTCATTTTCGGTACCGGTCACGGTCGCGATAACGTGCAGCGGATGGCTTTCACTCCTCAATGCCCAGGCCAGCCGGCATGCTTCCACCAGCGATCCCGCCGGGTCGGCGGTGGCGCCATAGCCAATCACCACATCCAGCAGCAATACGCCCACCTGCGTTTGCTCGCCGAGCTCGGCAATCAGTTGGTTACGCAGGGAGGGATCAATCATCGGGTGTGGACGACCAACGGTGTAGAAATCATCGCCGAGGTCGACGATCTGGTGGCCCAGAGCGTTGAGCATCATGCCCTGCGGGTGATGCTCATCGGGAGTGATGTTCAGGCGCTCAGCCAGCAGCCCGGCAGATTCCGCCGCTAGCGTGCCGCCGGTATATAAACCGCGGATATGCTTATCCGCGACTGCGGTCAGATTTTCCTGGTGGCGTACCACTCGGGCCAACAGACACGCCAGCCGACCGGCCTCGTCCAGCGTGCGGGCAAACCAGACGTTTTCATCGCGGTTGACTGGCGAGACATAGCCAAGAAATAGCGCCACCACCGGTTTAGCACTGCGTTTCATTGCGTTAATTATCTTCAGGCGCACCGCCTCATCAGGTGGCTTGGATACAAAGGCCAGTACCTGGCTCCGCGCATCCTGGGTTAGCATTTCCAGCGCCGTTTGCGCACTAAGGCCCCCCACTTCCGCGCTCAGATCACGGCCGCCGAGACCTATCGCATGGCTGATCCCTTCGCCGCCGAGGGCAATTTGCGATACCAGTTCCTGGATACCGGTACCGGAGGCGCCAATCACCCCGATATTGCCCTCTGGTGTAACGTTGGCGAAGGCCAGCGGGGTGCCGGCAATCATGGCGGTGCCGCAGTCAGGTCCCATCACCAACAATCCTTTCTCACGGGCGCGGGTTTTGAGGGCAATTTCATCTTCCAGGGTGACGTTGTCGGAGAAAATCATCACGCTTTTCTCACTACTGAGCGCCTGATGGGCCAGCTCTGCGGCATATTCTCCGGCAACAGAAATTAAGGTCATATTGGCCTGCGGCAGTTTTTGCATCGCGCTTTGCCAGCGGCGAACCACGTTCAGACTCTGACTTTGTCCGCTTCCCTGCGCCAGGGCGGATAAGGCGTCATCCAGACGGGCGATAATCATTTCTGTCACCGATGCATCTGCGCAATCGGTACGGATCGCCACGCAAATATCATTCGGCGTCGCCGTGGCAAAATCGTCATGCCAAAAACCGGTAGTTTCCAGCAGCGCTTTATTTGCCGGCGTGCCCATCATGACCGAAACATCGTCGACATTTTCTGACTCACTCAGCTTACGTGAAATAATCATTAAACTGACTGAATCCTGAAAACAGCCCTTTTTAATAAAGGCATGGATCATAATAACTCCCCAATAATTGCACCCATTGCAATTGAATGAGCATGGTTAATCTGCAATCAGGCTAACGGGATGGAATTATCAATGGCGTGACCTAAATCACATGAGGATTATTACTACAGGCTTTCAAACAAACCGCCTGACATTAGCAGTGATTTTTTAATAAATCGATTACACGGCCATTTATGACAAATCCATTACGATTATCAAATAAAATCTAACACTGGTCATTTAACTATACAGATCACAATTTCAGTTTCTTTTCCCCGTATTTTAGTCAGCAGTCAGGCTCTACACCGTCGTTAAAAGGAAGACAGATGAAAGTCAGTCGGGAAACACTTCATCAGCTTATTGCTAATAAGCTGAACGCAGCAGGACTCACTCATAATCACGCGGATATTATTGCCGATGTGTTGGTTTATGCCGATGCCAGAGGCATTCATTCGCACGGCGCGGTTCGTGTTGAATATTATGCTGAACGAATTTCAAAAGGCGGCACCAATCGTCATCCCACCTTTAGCTTTGAAAAAACCGGTCCCTGCAGCGGCATTTTGCATGCCGATAACGCCGCCGGCCAGGTCGCCGCCAAAATGGGCATGGAACATGCCATTGAGATCGCCCGGCAAAATGGCATAGCCGTAGTGGGTATCCGGCGCATGGGACACAGCGGGGCCATCTCGTACTTCACGCAGCAGGCGGCTCGCGCCGGGCTGATTGGCCTCTCGCTGTGTCAGTCAGACCCGATGGTCGTCCCTTTTGGCGGAGCGGAGATCTACTACGGCACCAACCCGCTGGCCTTCGCCGCTCCCGGCGAGGGCGACGATATCATCACCTTCGATATGGCCACCACCGTCCAGGCGTGGGGAAAGATCCTTGATGCTCGTTCTCGCCATGAAAGCATTCCCGATAGCTGGGCGGTGGACAAAAACGGCGCCCCAACCACGGATCCCTTTGCCGTCCATGCTCTGCTTCCTGCCGCCGGCCCGAAAGGTTACGGGCTGATGATGATGATTGACGTCCTATCCGGCATTTTGCTCAACCTTCCTTTTGGTCGCCAGGTCAGCTCGATGTACGACAACCTGAGCCAGGGGCGTGAGTTAGGACAATTGCATCTCGTGATTAATCCTGACTTTTTCTCCTCCAGCGCCTTATTTCGCCAGCACATTAGCGAAACCATGCGCGAATTAAGCGCCATTACGCCAGCGCCTGGATTTAGTCAGGTTTATTACCCGGGGCAGAATCTGGATATCAATGAGAAAAACAGCGCGGTCAACGGGATCGAAATCGTTGATGAGATTTATGACTATCTGGTTTCAGACGCTTTATATAACCGCTCTTATGAAACCAATTCCCCTTTTGCTCAATAAAATAAGTAACAGGAGTTATGTATGACTCATTCTTTTCGACAGGCAATTGAAGAAACATTGCCCTGGCTTTCATCCTTCGGCGCCGATCCTACCGGCGGACTTACCCGTTTGCTTTATTCGCCGGAGTGGCTGCAGGCGCAGCAGGCGTTTAAACAAAAGATGAGCGACAGCGGGCTGGAAACACGCTTCGATGAAGTGGGTAACCTTTATGGCCGCCTGCCCGGTAGCCGTTTTCCCGACGACGTTATCCTCAGCGGCTCGCATATTGATAGCGTCGTCAACGGCGGTAATCTTGACGGTCAGTTTGGCGCGCTGGCGGCCTGGCTGGCGGTCCGCTGGCTAAAAGAGACCTACGGGGCGCCGCTGCGTACCGTGGAGGTGCTGGCGTTAGCGGAAGAAGAAGGCAGCCGCTTCCCTTACGTCTTCTGGGGCAGCAAAAATATCGTCGGCATCGCTAACCCAGCGGACGTGCGTGAGATTAAAGACGCCAAAGGCGTGGCGTTTGTCGATGCGATGAAGCAGTGCGGTTTCAGCCTGCCCGCCGCCCCGCTGGCGCCGCGCCGGGATATTAAAGCCTTCGTTGAACTGCATATCGAACAGGGCCGCGTGCTGGAAACCAACAAGCAGTCCATCGGCGTGGTCAACGCCATTGTCGGCCAGCGCCGCTACACCATTACCCTCAACGGCGAGTCTAACCATGCCGGCACCACCCCAATGGGCTACCGCCGCGACACCGTCCATGCTTTCAGCCGCATCTGCTGCGAATCTATCGCCAAAGCGAAAGCCCACGGCGACCCGCTGGTGCTCACTTTCGGTAAAGTCGACCCGCAGCCGAATACGGTCAACGTGGTGCCGGGTAAAACGGTCTTTACCATGGATTGCCGCCACACCGATGCCCTTGCATTAACGGCATTTACTGAAGTGATCGAAGGCGATATGCGGCGGATCTGCAAGGAAATGGATATTGGCATTGAAATCGACCTGTGGATGGATGAAGCTCCGGTTCCCATGGACCAGAGGCTGGTCGCCCAGCTCACTGCCCTGTGCGAAAAGGAGAAGGTGAATTTCCGCGTGATGCACAGCGGCGCGGGGCACGACGCGCAAATTTTCGCCCCCTGCTTCCCGACCTGCATGATCTTTATGCCGAGCATTAAAGGTATTAGCCATAACCCGGCGGAGAGTACGCATATCGACGATTTGGCGGAAGGCGTAAAAACGCTCGCCTTAATGCTGCACCAACTGGCCTGGACTGAATAAGGAAAAGATAATGGGATATTTAAATAATGTCGTGGGTTATCGCGATGATTTACTGGCCAGCCGTTCCATCGTGCGCCACGGTAATTATGCCCTGCTGACGCCGGACGGTCTGGTCAAAAATATTATTCCGGGTTTTGCTAACTGTGATGTGACTATTCTGTCGACGCCGAAATTAGGCGCATCCTTCGTTGATTATCTGGTGACGCTGCATGAAAACGGCGGCAATCAAAGCGGGTTTGGCGGCGAAGGCATTGAAACCTTCCTGTATGTCATAAAGGGGGAAATCACCGCCGGGGCGCAGGGTAAAACCTTTGCGCTGACCGAAGGCGGCTATCTTTACTGCCCACCGGGTGAACGGATGACGTTCAGTAATAGCCATTCAGCCGACAGTCAGCTATTTCTCTATAAGCGCCGCTATATTCCGACAGAGGGCCATGCGCCTTATCTGGTCACCGGCAACGTCAGCCAGCTGGAGCGTATTCATTATGAAGGAATGGAAGACGTTATTCTGATCGACTTCCTGCCAAAAGAGCTGGGCTTCGATATGAATATGCATATCCTCTCTTTCGAGCCGGGCGCCAGCCACGGCTATATCGAAACTCATGTGCAGGAGCACGGCGCCTATATTCTTTCCGGCCAGGGCGTGTATAACCTCGATAACAACTGGGTTCCGGTGAAGAAAGGCGACTATATCTTTATGGGCGCTTATTCCCTACAGGCGGGATACGGCGTTGGGCGCGAGGCGTTCAGCTATATCTACTCGAAAGATTGCAACCGTGACGTTGAGATCTGATTGCTAACAATCTGCGCTCGTTGGTATTGCCCGGCGGCGCTTTGCTTGCGTGTTCCTACGGGTACATCTCGCCGCTTTCGTCGGCCGGGTAAGGCGTCATCCGCCACCCGGTGAAATGCGGACACAACGGTAAAGGCGGATTTGTTACCCATCGCATAACATTCTTTTTTGTTTAGCTATGTTGGATTTTGCCACGGTGAGAACCGTGGCATTTTTTATTCAGGCGGGAATGTTCTGGCCGAGCTTGATAGCACAGGCAATATTGCGCGCGCAGGCATACAGATTTTGCTCACCGCGATCCAGCACTTCGGCAAGCGGCGCCAGCGCGGGCAGAATGCTGAATACCGCATCAATGCCATGCTGATGCACCGCTTCCACGCCGTCCCCCAGAACGCCAGCGATACCGATCACTGGGATGCCATGCTTTTTCGCGAGCCGCGCCACGCCAATCGGCGCTTTGCCGCCGACGGTTTGCGAATCCATTCGCCCTTCACCGGTAATTACCAGATTCGCGTCGCGCAGCGCCTCCTCCAGTTGCATCGCCTCAATCACGATATCGATGCCCGGCTTCAGCGCCGCGTTAAGGAATACGCAAGCTGCCACGCCCATACCGCCCGCCGCGCCGCCGCCGACAATCTTCGTCACCTCCGTACCCGTTGCCGTGAGCAGCACCTGTGCGTAATTTTGCAAACCACGCTCGAGGGCAGCGACCATCTCAGCGCTGGCTCCTTTTTGCGGTCCAAAGACCGCCGCCGCGCCGCGTTCGCCGAGCAGTGGATTATCAACATCGCAGGCCACATCAATCCGGCATTTGCGCAGGCGCGGGTCGAGGTCGCGTAAGTCAATGCTAGCCAGCCGCGCCAGCGCGCCGCCACCGAATCCTACGCTCTCGCCGCGCTCGTCAAGAAAACGTGCCCCCAGGGCCTGGGCCATGCCCATTCCACCATCTACCGTGGCGCTGCCGCCAATACCGAGGATAATATGGCGAACGCCGGCGTCCAGCGCATGGCGAATCAGCTCCCCAGTCCCGAAGCTGGTGGCCCGCAAGGGATCGCGTCTCCCGGCGGGAACCAACATCAGCCCGCTGGCTGCTGCCATTTCAATAAACGCGGTTTGCCCGTCGCCGCTCAGGCCATAGAAGGCGCCTACCACCTCTCCCAGCGGTCCCATCGCCGGCAGCATCACCATTTTGCCGTCGGTCGCCTCAACCATTGCCTCAACCGTCCCCTCGCCGCCGTCGGCGATCGGCAGGCAGATGCACTCCGCCTGGGGGAAAATGGAGACGAAGCCCGCCTTAATCGCCTGAGCGCAGCGACTGGCGCTGACGCTTTCTTTGAACGAGTCTGGTGCAATAATAATTTTCATTGTTCATCCTTTTAATGTCATGACTTAATACGATCCCAGGGAATGAGATTCTCCATGGCTACCGCCAGCAGCACCCCGATTAGTAAGCCGTTACCTAAGAGTGGTCTGATTGTCAGAGGCAACGTCTGGAGATAAACCGGCGGTAGCCCCATCAAAAAAATGCCGACAAATAACGGCAGAGCCAGCCGATAGATATTTCGCGCGGTAAAGGTAATTTGCTTACTGAAAGATAAACTGGAATATAACAACGGCAGGTAAGAGACCAGCATGACCGCACTGCTGATCGGTAAAGGTAGGGTGGTAAAAAAGTGGGTCAGCGGCGTAAATAATCCAACCAGCAGACAGCACAAACAGCCGATAATAAATGGCCGGCACGAGGTGTCGCCAGTTTGAGTTAATAAAGCTGTCGACGAAACAAAGGGGGAAAATGGCACCACGTTGAGCGGAACCGTTATTAATGTTATCAAACCGGAGATTATAAAGCTGCGTCGATAGCGGGTATTACTGGCTCCCTGTTGGGGGTAAAAAACATCGGTGCTGCGAATGGCGCCATAGGTATTGGTAATATTAACCAGTCCCGCCAGCAGGGCGGTTAAAATGATGCCGGGTCGTAGCTGGCCGCCGTAACCCAGCGGGAACCACTGCCAGTGAATGGGGCCTGAGGCTACCGTAGCGGGAGGCATGCGAAACAGCAGATACCAGCCAGCCCAGCCCGCCAGAGTGCCGATCAGTAAGGCGTAGCGAGCGATACCATCCGGGAGAAAAATGATCATTCCCAGCACCAGAATCATCACCGACAGCGCCAGGCAAAATGGTGCCAGCTGAATAGCCGGATTAACCTGCGTCGAACTAAAGGGCAGCCCAAGCATGCCTTTAAAAAAGATGGTAGTCAGCTGCGCGCCCAGCAGCAGCATGAAAAAGACCATTACCGTTGGGCTGAACAGCTTCGCCAGGCGATGGCCAATGCCACTTACGCCAATAATGATGGTGAGCGCCGCCGAGAAAAATATGCCGACAGCCAGGCTGGAGGCGATGCTGTCGAACGGCGTCCCCCGTGCGGCTTCGCCCACGGTGACCGTCAGAATGGTGCTCCACCACAGGCCCGTCGGTCCTTCCATAATCGCCCGACGATGTCCCAGTAACGCTTGTGCCAGACAGGCCAATCCAGTGGTGATAAACCCGTACTGGGTAAGCGTAATTAACGCGCTGGCAGGGAGCTGAAAAGCAGACTGTAATGTTGGCGGTACCACAACGGTGTTGCAGAAAATAAAGAAGAACCATTGAAACCCCGCCAGGGTGTTACGTTTATTTAGCGGCAATACCACCATGATGAAATCCTGAAAAAGCGCCTGCCGTTAAACAGACGCTAAATATGGAATGGGGCGAGAAACGGTCCCCTCTCCCCTTTTAGGAAGAGGGATAGGGTGAGGGAAAATGTACCCACCAATGCCCTCACCCCGGCCCTCTCCCAAAGAGAGAGGGAGCAAACCATCCCCAACTTTTTATTCGCCCGTTACTGCTGATGCTTAAGGATAAATTTCCCCTTCGGCTCGCGCGGGAAGCCCTGTTCGATGTCATAGATCACCTCGCCGCGCAGAATGGTTTTAGCAATCCGAGCGCCAATCTTGCGACCCACGTAAGGGCTGACTTTGTGGCGATATTCGAGGTCTTCTGCCCGTAAGACGTAGCTGCTGTTCGGCTGAATAAACACCAGGTCGGCGTCTTTACCCGGGGCAATGCGGCCCTTATGCTTCAGGCCGAAAATATCGGCGGCGTTGGTCGCCATCAGACGGGCAAACTGCGGCAGAGACATACCGCGTTTCTGCACCGCTTCATCGAACATCACGTCCATGCAGTTTTGCAGACCGGCAATCCCGCCCCAGGCCTGCATGATATTGCCAGCCTTCATTTCCGGTGGGCACGGCGAATGGTCGGAGACCAGGCAGTCGATTTCTCCGTTGAACAGCTTTTCCCACATGCCTTTCTGGTTTTCCGCATCGCGGATCGGCGGAGAGCACTTCGCCAAGGTACCGATCTCTGCAAACTGATCGGTATCCAGTACAAAGTAGTGCGGGCAAGATTCACAAGTCACATCCTGCCCTTCCTGACGGGCGCGGGTCACTTCGGCTACCCCTTCCGGGCTGCTGACATGACACACATGCAAGCGGCAACCGGCGACTTTCGCCAGATACAGAACGCGGCGAATGGCTTCCACTTCGGTGAAGACCGGACGAGAGGCTACGTAATCATGCGCCGTCACGCGGCCTTCCCTTTTCGCCTCTTCGCCCAACTCGTCGCAGATCAGCGCGTTTTCGCAGTGCACCAGCACGGTCTGCTTCATTTCGGCCAGCTTTTGTATACCTTTGAAGAACTGCCAGTCGTTGACGTCGCGGAAGTCGTTATCGATCCCGCGGTCACCGCAGGTGGCGACGAAGCATTTGAATCCCACCACTCCCACTTCATCCAGCTCATGCAGTCGGTCGAGGTTATAAGAGACCAGGCCGCCAAGCTGCGCGGCATCGATGGTCAGTTTGCCTTTCGCCGCGTCGAATTTCAGCTCAATGGTCTGCCGGTCAACGGTGGCCGGTAGCTGATTCAGCGGCATTTCAATCATCGTGGTGATGCCGCCTTTTGCCGCCGCGCGAGTCCCGGTTTCGTAACCTTCCCAGTGGGTACGACCAGGTTCAGAGATATGCGTATGCGCATCGACCATGCCCGGCGAAACGATCAGCCCCGTGGCATCCATGACCTGCTTCGCCTCGCCCAGGTGCTCACCAATAGCAGCGATTTTACCGTCGTTCACCGCGATATCGACTACCCGGGATTCGTTTTCCAGAATAACAGTGCCGTTTTTAATGATTAAATCAAAAGACATAATAACTCCTTGTATGTGTACAGATGGGTCAGCCGCCATACTTCTGCTGCGACATTGCGTGCCGCAATAACAATGGCTTTGGCCGGTAATGCTTCATCCATGAAATAAACTTTCCTGGTTAAAATTAAATTAACTAACAGTATTTGGCCGTGTCAGATTATTGTGTTGCGCCCGTTTCTTCAGCAAAGCGTACGCAACAAAAGCGACAATAACACCGACAAACCATGACACACGGGAGAAAGGTTCCAGCAAAGGAATAAACTTCCCACCGAGAGATAAAATAACTGCTACAATGGTTACCAGGAATGCGGTAACATTAAAACCATTATCAAAATATTTATAATCCCCTGGTGCGGTATAAAGTTCATCAAGATTTATTTGCCCACGCATAACGATGAAATAGTGAGCCATCATTACACCAATAACCGGCCCCAACATCCCGCCAATAATATCGAGGAAGAGATAAATACTGTCTTGATTCTCCATTAATTTCCATGGGCAAATCAGTAAGCTAATAATACTGGCGATAAGCACGCCATTTTTATAGGTCAGTTTGGCTGGGGCGATCGCCGCGATCTGATAACCTGCCGGTATAATATTACCGGTAGCATTGGTGGAGATCGTGGTCATCAATATCACCAGCACCGCAAAGAACGAGGCAAACAGGCTGTCCCATTTCTGCACAATATCCAGCACGTTCCAGGTATCCATACCATAGTGGATACTTGCCCCGGCGATAATACAGACGCCGGCGACCGCAAACAGAATATAGGCCACCACGAGTCCAAGCGTCTGACCAATAGCCTGCTCGCGAAATGAGCGCGCGTTCTGGGTGAAATCCGAGGCACTGACAGCCGGAGCGGCCCAGACGGCCACCACCGCGTTGATCACCACCAGGAACAAGAAACCGGTATGTTCCGCTTTTGCCACCCCGGCAGGCAGGTAGTCGAGGATCGGGCCGAATCCTACCAGCGAAATGGCCCAGATAGCCATGCCGCCGAAGACAATATAGATGCAGGGGTTGAGGATTGCGGTAAATTTATTCAGCACTTTTCCGCCACCAAAGCCAATCCCGACGTTAATCAACCAGAACACCAGAAAGGCGATCAACCCCGGCAACGACAGCCCCAGCAGCTTAAAATCACCGCCAAGCGTCAGAAACGCAGGCCATAATTTGCCTAATAAGATCAGAAATGCCAGCGATCCGGCGTAGCATTGCAAGCCAAACCACATAATCGCCGCGATACCGCCTCTGAGCAGTCCGGGCAATAATGCACCGCGTACTCCATATGAGGCTCTTAATATCATCGCGAAGGGTACGCCATATTTACTTCCGGCAGCACCATTAAACACCATGACCAGGGCAATAATAAAGGCACTTAATATTATCGCCATCATGATGCTAAAAGTGGAAAGTCCAAGGATAAAAAAACCACCCACCATCACATAATTTGGTACGTTGTGTACAGAACCCATCCACAACGTGAAATAATTGAATGTTTTCCAGTTACGCTGAGTGTCTGATTTCGGCAATAGATCATCACTATAGCCCCTGGTTTTGTATAGGTCTTGAGTTTGTTCCATAATTCCCTCTTAATACGCATCGGATTACGTTTGTAGGTTTAGCTATGTGGAACAACAATTTTTATTATTTATTTTTATTATACGGTGATGGTCTTTGACGGTATTTTATTCTTGCGCAAGGTGATCAGAGCAAAAAGTATCGTCCCGGTAACAACCAATCCGGCAGACATCACAAAACTAATTTCTTTCGATCCGGTCAGGTCGGAAATAAAGCCGGTGAGCGTCGGTGCAACTACCGCAGAACTCATACCAAAGAAATTAAATAAGCTGAAGGCGCGGCCTAACGTTTTCGCTGACGCCTGCTCGGAGACGAACGAGATAAGAATCGGATCAACGGCCATTTTGCCCAGCAGCCCGTACAGTACCAGGCTAATCATCAGCATGGTGGTATTCGGCGACAGAACGGTAAACATCAACATGGCCGCTGCGACTATCTCCAGCCCGAGAATAACTTTGACTTTACTGTCACGGAATTTATCCGAGAGATGGCTAAAGAACAGCGCGCCCGGTACCCCGACCACCGCCACCAGCGCGGAAGCAAAACCAATCGCCCCACCGTCAAACCCGCGTTCGGTCTGAAGATAAGAGGGCAGCCAGGTTACAATCAGATAGTAGCCGTAGCAGGTACAGAAATAGAGAAAGTACACGCTGCACAGTAATGGCGAGAACAGCGGCGCCGATTTCTCTTCCGCAATCGGCGCTGACGCCGCTGCGCTCGTTTTATTTTCCGCCGTGGCGGGTTCTTTCAGTTTGCGGCGAATGACCAGGGTAAACACGCAGAGCATCACCAGTAAAATCGCAGCGACGATAAACAACACATTTTGCCAGGCCATGTGCATGCTCTTGACCAGAATACTTGAGCCAATCAGGCCAATCCCCATGCCAATGGCAGAGCCGCTGTTGATGATGGCATTCGCCAGCGCCCGGCGTTCCTGCGGCACGTTGGCCGAGGAGAGCGAATAGGCGGAACTAAAGAAGGAGGCACAACCGGCGCCGGCCAGTAGCGAGCCGATATAAATCAGCGTCAGATTTCCGGCATTAGCGATACTCAGGGTACCGATAATAAATAGCGAAAAACCGCACATCAGCATAATTTTCTGGCCCAGTTTATCCACCAGAATGCCGCAGGGGATCTGCATGCCGCAGTAGGCCAGAAAATAGAAGCTGGCAATCGCGCCAATTTCAGCATTACTGACGTTACCCAATGACGCCTGAATCTCCGGATAAATCGGCGTTAACACGGTACGATAGATCCAAATTGCCACCCAGCCCAGACTCATTACCACGACTATTTGTTTCCAATAGTCGACACCTTTTTTATTGATCGTATCCATAAAGTCACCTGTGAGGTTCAAATAAAGCTGCCGATTTCGGCAGCTTTACGCTTATTATGCTATTTGATGATTTGCCATTAATTCCAGAGCCTGAATCAGAGACGAGTGATCTAATTCGCTGCCGCCATTCGCGGCACAGGTATTAAATAGCTCCTGACAGGTAGCTGTATTCGGCAGATTAAGCGCCAGGGCTTTAGCGCTCTGCAGAGCCAGATTGAGATCCTTCTGGTGCAGAGAAATTTTAAAGCCTGGATTAAAGGTGCGGTTAAGCATTCTTTCACCATGCACTTCCAGAATACGTGAGGAAGCGAAACCGCCCATCAACGCCTGACGAACGCGAGCGGGGTCCGCCCCGGCTTTAGAGGCAAAAACCAGCGCTTCGGACACCGCTTCAATATTCAGCGCGACGATAATCTGATTGGCGACTTTACAGGTCTGACCGTCGCCGTTTCCTCCGACGAGGGTGATATTTTTACCCAAAATCTCAAACAGCGGTTTTACGCGGGCAAAGATGTTTTCATCGCCGCCAACCATAATGGAGAGGGTGCCTTCACGTGCGCCAATTTCGCCGCCGGAGACCGGGGCATCAAGGTAATCGGCGCCCAGATCCCGCACCTGCTGCGCAAAACGTTTGGTTTCTATCGGTGAGATAGAGCTCATATCCACGATAATTTTGCCCTTCAGCGCCGCTTTAGCACAACCATGTTCGCCAAACAGCACCTCGGCAACCTGCGGGGTATCGGGTACCATAATAAAAATAATGTCTGACTGCTCCGCCACCTGTTCCGCGCAGGCCAGATGTTGTGCCCCGTGCTTGAGTAATTCATCAGCAACAGGCCCAATGGTGGTAACGTGCAGTGCGTGCCCTGCTTTAGCAAGACGGAGCGCCATCGGGGTGCCCATAATCCCCAAACCAATAAATCCCAGCTTCATAAGTGTCCTCTCACGATGTGTATTTCGATTTATCTGGGCAATAGCTATCCCTTCCTGTTGTCAGGAAATAAATCCCCTGAGTCTGGAATAATAAATACTGCCCAACGATAAATTTAAAATTAGCGGTAGCGATTAAACCAAGTCAGTCCCGCTTCGGTGGTGGTCAATGGTTTATATTCACAACCTACCCAACCGTCATAGTTTGATTTATCGATGAAATTAAAAAGATACTCATAATTAATTTCACCGGTCCCGGGTTCGCCGCGATTCGGATTATCGGCGATCTGTAAGTGACCAATACGATTAGCATATGTTTGCATCGTATGGGTTAATTCCCCCTCCATACGTTGCATATGGTAAATATCGTACTGAATTTTCAGATTATCATTACCCACTTCATCAATCAGCGCCAACGCCTGATGCGTGGTATTCAGATAAAAGCCCGGCATGTCGAAGTAATTGATTGGCTCAATTAGCAGTAGAATACCTTCCTGGGCCAGCGCGGCGGCGGCAAAACGTAAATTCGCCACCAGCGTTGAGCGAATATGTTCTTCGCGATAACCCACCGGAGTTTTGCCGACCAGACAGTTAATTTTACGATTGCCCAGCGCTTTGGCGTAGCGGATTGCGGCGTCGACACCTTCGCGAAACTCCACTTCGCGGCCTGGAATACAGGCGATGCCGCGTTCCCCTGCCGCCCAGTCACCAGCGGGTAAATTGTGTAAAGTATGTTCCAGCTGGTTGTCGCTCAGCTTTTGCTTTAATAGCTCGGGGGCATAGTCATAGGGAAACATAAATTCAACAGCGCGAAAACCACAGGCCGCCGCTTTCTCAAAGCGATCCAGAAAATCATATTCCTGAAATAACATGGAAAGGTTGGCAGAAAAGCGCAACATAATGTCACCTCATTTATTCATATTTCATGAAACAAGTTTCGGTTGGTGCGTCAATGGCGCTATCGGCAACGTCTTCGAACTCCATGACATTATCCAGTTCGCTGCCCATGGAGATATTGGTTACGCGCTCGAGGATCACTTCCACAACGACCGGCACGCGATAGGCTTTTATCCATGCTTTGGCCTGCTCAAACGCGGGGGCAATATCCTCAGGCTTGAAGACGCGAATTGCTTTACAACCGAGTCCCTCCGCGACCTTCACATGATCGACGCCGTAGCCGTTTACTTCGCTGGAGTTAATATTTTCAAACGCCAGCTGAACGCAGTAGTCCATGTCAAAGGCGCGTTGCGACTGGCGGATCAAGCCGAGATAGGCGTTGTTCACCAGGACATGGATATAGGGAATATTGAACTGGGCGCCTACCGCCAGCTCTTCAATCAGAAACTGGAAGTCGAAGTCGCCGGAAATCGCGACCACGTTGCGCTCAGGATCGGCAGCGCAAACGCCCAACGCAGCGGGAAGCGTCCAGCCCAGCGGCCCCGCCTGACCGCAGTTGATCCAGTGGCGGTCTTTAAACACATGCAGCATCTGCGCGGCGGCGATTTGCGACAGGCCAATGGTGGTGACATAGCATACGTCCCGGCCAAACGCTTTATTCATCTCTTCATAGACACGCTGCGGTTTGACCGGCACGTTATCGAAGTGGGTTTTACGCAGCAGCGTACGCTTGCGCGCCTGGCACTCGCTAACCCAGCTCTCGCGACGCGGCAGGCGACCCTCTTTTTGCATTTGCTGCGCAATGTCTACCAGCTGAATTAACGCCGCTTTGGCATCGGAGACAATGCCTAAGTCCGGGCACAGTACACGGCCAATCTGCGTCGGTTCAATGTCGATATGAATAATTTTGCGGCCTGCTGTGTACTTCTCAACCGAGCCGGTATGACGATTCGCAAAGCGGTTGCCAATCCCGAACACCAGATCTGAGGCCAACAACGTGGCGTTGCCGTAGCGATGCGCGGTTTGTAAGCCGACCATTCCGGCCATCAGTTCGTGGTCGTCCGGTATACAGCCCCAGCCCATCAGGGTCGGGATCACCGGGACATGGGTGATTTCCGCAAATTGTTGCAGCAGCGCGGCGGCATCGGCGTTAATCACCCCGCCACCGGCAACAATCACCGGACGTTCAGCCTGGACTAACAGCGCCAGTGCCTTTTCAATTTGCGGACGCGTGGCGATCGGTTTATAAGCCGGCAGCGGCGAGTAAAGCTCAGGGTCGAATTCGATTTCTGCCACCTGGACATCATAAGGCAAATCGATGAGCACCGGTCCCGGTCTACCGGAGCGCATCAGATGGAAAGCCTGCTGCAGCACGCCCGGAACTAGCGCCGCCTCTCGGACAGTCACCGCCATCTTGGTAACTGGTTTAGCAATAGATTCAATATCCACCGCCTGAAAATCCTCTTTATGCAGGCGCGCGCGCGGCGCCTGGCCGGTGATGCACAGAATCGGAATCGAGTCCGCGGAGGCAGAGTACAGGGCGGTGATCATATCCGTACCCGCCGGACCGGAGGTCCCCAAACAGACACCAATATTACCGGCAGTCGCGCGGGTATAGCCTTCAGCCATATGAGACGCGCCTTCAACATGGCGGGCAAGAATATGGCGGATCCCGCCGTGCTTACGCATCGCAGAATAGAACGGGTTAATAGCCGCGCCAGGCACGCCAAATGCCGTGTTAACCCCTTCTTTTTCCAGAACATACATTGCCGCGTCAACGGCTCTCATTTTTGCCATTTTTACAACCTCACTTTATTGGAAAATTTTTCCAAATATAAACATAATCAAAAAAGTCCCGCTCAAGTGAGCGGGTTGGATCGGCGATCAGTCGGCCTGGGGTTTAAGGCCCAGCGCGGTACTGATATTCCTTGCCGTCTCCCTTACCAGCTCACCCTGGCTGACAAAACGGTCCGGGGTTAGCCTGGACGCAGGTCCGGAAATCGAAATGGCCGCTACCACGGAGCCCACATCATCGTAAACCGCTGAAGCAATACAGTTTAATCCTGTCACATGCTCCTCCTGGTCAATGCTGTAGCCGCAGGCTCGCGCCTCATCCAGATTTCGCTGCAGGACCGGCAAATCCACAATCGTCGTCGGCGTAAACCGCTGCAGGCCGGTCTTCACAATCACATCCACCAGCTCTTCCGCAGGGAGCGGATACAACAGCGCTTTCCCGGCGCCTGAAGCATGGAGCGGGAGTCGACTGCCGAGCGGCGCGCACATTCGCACCATCGACTTACACTCCTGCTGACCAATCAGCACCGCTTCGTTGCCGTTGCGAATCGCCACGTTGACTGTCTCCCCCGACATCAGCATCAGCCGCCGCATAAAGGGCCCGCCGACGGATAAAACGTCCCGGTTATGGATGTAGGCCGAGCCGATATTGAACGCGCCAAGACCGATATGCCACCAACCTAACTGGCTGTCCTGATAGACAAAATCCGCGCCTTCCAGCACTTTTAGCAGGCGAAAGGTGGTCGATAACGGTAAGTCCAGATTCAGGGAAATATCGCTAACCGACGAGCTGCCGCCGCTCTTTTCCAGGTATTGCAATATCGCGATCCCTCTCTCCAGCGCCTGTGCGCCTTTTTGCGCGGAAGGCTCCTGCTGGCCAGGCCTTCCACGCCTTCTCACTTCTGTCATACCTCGATTATCTCCGGCTCAAAACCTGAGCATAAATAGTGTGTAAGCGCCCACATGTTATGCAAGATAATCGACAGCGTCACGTGTAACCTCACGCAAAGCTCAGCTCCACGGTCGGGATCTTTACGACATCGCAGTTGTCTTTTCCGCCGCGATCGACGGTTAAAAAATCGGTTTCCGTCTGCCAGGCAAACAGCGGATGGTGCCAGACATTACGGTGGTAATTCACCCCCTGACGGCCATTTGAGATAAACGCACGCAGCGTATTCATGTCCGGCTCATCGCCGCCTGCCGCGACCACCACGACAAAGGCCTCTCCCCGCATCGGCACAAACGCCTGGGTACCCAGCGGATGGCGCTCCAGTTCGGTGACAATAATCGGCAGCGCGGCGGGTTGCGCACGATTAATGCTGATGAGCGTACGATCCTGCTGTAACGTCTCCACCATCGCCAGATCGTGAAAACGCTGTACTTTTCCATCATTGATGTGAAAAAAATCCTGTCCTTCCGTTTCGATAACATCCCCATACGGGCGGAATGCATCTCGCGTCAGGGGCAATACTTCAAGCTTCATGAGCTGTTCCTTATTCATTTAAAACCGTTCCCCTTCCCAACGTTGAAGGGGGTAGAGAAGCTGCACAATCAACAGCCATCTAAGCGTGACAACACTATAAATTGGAATAATTTTCCAAAATCTGATTTAACCCACATTATTGAAAAGGTTATTATGAAAAAATACTTAAAAATCATGGGTGAATTATTAAATAACGAGGAATATGGCGATGCTCGATCCCGAAACATTACGCACCTTTGTCAGCGTCGCTGAGACCGGCAGCTTCTCAAGAGCAGCGGAAAAACTTTATAAAACAACCGCCACCATCAGCTATCGCATCAAATTACTGGAGGACAACACCGGTGTCGCACTCTTTTCCCGCACAACGCGCAGCGTACTGTTGACGCCGGCCGGGATGCACCTGCTGGCGCAAGCCAGAGAGTGGCTGGGGTGGATTGATAGTATGCCCGGTGAGCTTCAGCAGATAAACGACGGGGTAGAGCGCCAGGTCAATATTGTGGTGAATAACCTGATGTACGACCCGCAGGCCATTGCCCGGCTGCTGGCCTGGCTCACCCAGCGCTATCCTTTTACGCAATTTCATTTTTCACGACAAATCTATATGGGCGTCTGGGATACGCTGCTACATGACGACTTCTCCCTGGCGATTGGCGTGACCGGCACCGAACCGTTAGCGGAAAACATGGCCGTCTACCCACTGGGTGAGGTGACCTGGCTCTTCGTGATGTCGCCGCATCACCCGCTAAGCCAGCAACCCGACCCGCTATCAGAGGCGCAATTGCGGCGCTATCCGGCGGTGAATATTGAGGACAGCGCCCGACGGCTGACGAAGCGCGTCGCCTGGCGTCTGCCCGGGCAAAAAGAGATAGTGGTTCCCGATATCGAAACCAAAGTTGCCACCCATCTCGCCGGCGTCGGCATCGGCTTTTTACCGGAACCGCTGTGCCTGCCGCTTATCGCTCAGGGCAAGCTGATCGCCCGACACATTCCGACCATGCGCCCCCCTTCGCCATTGAGTCTCGCCTGGCGCAAAGATCATCATGGTAAAGCGGTGCAGGATATCGCCTCCCTGTTCAGCCATTCTGCGCCGGAAATAACGGGGTTCCTGACGCTATTCAGCAATACACCGTGAAAAATCAATCCTCCCGGGCGCTCACCGCGTACAATAGGAGAATTATCGCGTCGAGCGACGCGTCTGGATTGCCTAACGGTTTAAATGATGGAATCAGTACTAAAAAATATTCTGCAGATCCTCGCCAGCGATACGCCACTGATTGACGTACGCGCCCCGGTGGAATTTAGCCAAAGCGCGATGCCGGCGGCGATCAACCTGCCGCTGATGAATGATGAAGAACGCGCCGCGGTCGGCACCTGCTATAAGCGTCAGGGGCCGGAAGCGGCGCTGGCGCTCGGCCATTCGCTGGTCCAGGGTGACCTGCGCGCCAGCCGTACTCAGGCGTGGCTGGAAGCATGCGCCCGTTACCCGCACGGTTATCTGTGCTGCGCCCGCGGCGGCCAGCGCTCGCATATCGTCCAGCAGTGGCTGAAAGAAGCTGGCGTGGATTACCCCCTGATCGTCGGCGGCTATAAAGCGCTACGCCAGGCAGCGATCCAGGCCACCGACGAACTGGTGCAGCGCCCGATCGTGCTGATTGGCGGCTGTACCGGTAATGGCAAAACTCAGCTGGTCTGCTCGCGCCCGGACGGTATCGATCTGGAAGGTCACGCCCACCACCGCGGCTCTTCGTTTGGCCGCACGCTGCAGCCGCAGCACCCGCAGGCCACCTTTGAAAACCATCTGGCGGTCAGCCTGCTCAAAAAAGCCGAACAGCAGACTCGCTGGGTGCTGGAGGATGAAGGCCATATGATCGGCGCCAATCATCTGCCGGAATGCCTGCGTATCCGCATGGCGCAGTCACCGCTGGCGGTGGTGGAGGATCCGTTTGAGGTTCGCCTCGAACGGTTACGTGAAGAGTATTTCGATCGCATGTATCGCGACTTTATCGCCGCGTATGGCGAAGAGGAAGGCTGGCTGACGTATGCTGAGTATCTGCATCACGGCCTGTTTGCTATTCGCCGCCGCCTGGGGTTGCAGCGTTTTGCCCAGTTGACTGAACGCCTCGATGAGGCGCTGGTGGTGCAGCAGCGTACCGCCAGCACCGAGGCGCACTTCGCCTGGCTGGTGCCGCTGCTGGAAGAATACTACGACCCGATGTATCGCTATCAGCTAGGGAAAAAAGCCGGCAAGATCCTGTTTCGCGGTAGCTGGCAGGAGGTTGCCGCCTGGCTGGCGCAGTAATCGCATGCGCTATTGTCCCGGCTTGCGGCGTAAACGCCTTAGCCGGGCCAACGGTCGGCGCGATTTGTAGCCCCGGTAAGCGCAGCGCGACCGGGGAGTTATGACCGCTTAGAAGTCGTAGCGCAGACGCACCAGGTTCATATCGCCCAGGTTGTCGGTGCTGGAGGTAAACACGTGTTCATAGTCAACGCGGAAGCCGTAATCCAGCTGGAAGCTAATCCCCAGACCGTTATCGATACGCTGGTAGTTGCGGCCATTCACGTATTCCAGGCGGTCGCCCATAAAGTACGGCTGAATAGATTTAACAGCGTATTGGTTGATCGGGAATTTATAGCCCGCAAAATATTCAATCCCCCAGGCATCACCGGCAAAGTAATTATGCACATCGGTTTTCTTGGTGGTGAGGAAGTTCTGATACCAGCCGCCGCCGAAGGAGAAGGTCCAGTTATCCGGCGTCCAGCTCAGCGCGGTACCCACGATATTCTGGTCATAGGTTTTGCTGTCGGCGCTTGACGGGTCGCGCATTTCGGCGCGAGTGTAGTTCCACGCGGTACCCCAGGTCAGATCCTTCATGATGTGGTAATCCGCACCAATCGAGCCGCCGCCTTTACGCTTATAGCGCAGGCCATTACCCGGCAAATATTCGCTGTCTTCGAACAGGTAAGAACCGTAGAGATCAACATCGCCGACGGTTTTCTTATATTTCAGCATCGCGCGCGAACGATAAGAACCATCATAATCGCCGTTAATCCCGTTGCCCGGTGCCTGGGCAATCATATCGTAGTCCCAGATATCGGTTTTCGCGCCGACCACATCGTAATAAATACTGTTCTGCTTACCGTAGGTTAATGTCCCCCAGGTATCGCTCTTCAGGCCGGTATACAGCATACGACGGCTGGTATTATTCGCGCCTTCCGCATAGTGATTATCCCAGTCGAACAGCGCCGGAATATTCACGCCCAGTTCGTAGTAGCTTATCCAGCTAATATCATCAAACAGATAGTAATCTGCTGCGAAGCGGAAACGGGTGCCGCCGTCGAAACCGTTACGTTTGTAGGAACCTTTATCGCCATCGCCGGTCATCATATTGAACTGCGGACGAATACTGCCGCCAACGGTAAAGTTTAGGCGACTTAGCGGGTCCCCTGCCTGCGGGTCTTGTTTCAACAGCGTGATTTCGGCGTGAGAAGCAAATGAAGCGAGTGCCAGTGTTGCGCCGATCGAGACCGCCAGCGCTTTTATTTTATGTGCCATGCTTTTTCCTTGAGTAATAAGCAACCTTATATTTGCAAGGGCATATTACCTGCGAAATTTGATGGCGTGTTGGCGGTTTTTTAATGTTTTGTGCGCTTAAAAATCAATGAATTATCATTTTGTGCGCTTAAAATAAAAGCGCCGCCAAAAATGGCGGCGCATCATCAAAATGCAATAATTTCACTGGCTAAACTGGCGGAATAATGCTCTGCCCTTTAACAGACGCAATCCCAGCCCGCCGCCACACAGCGATAATAATACCGCCCCCGTCAGCGGTAGCATCGTCCATAAACGCCAGTCTGGCGCCCAGGGGAAATCAAACACTTTCGTCTGCAGCATCGCCAGCGCCACTTCAGCCCCTATCGCCGCCACCAGACCGGAGACCAGCCCCAGCAGAGCAAACTCCGCCCACAGCGTGGCGCGCAGCAGCGATTTACCCGCGCCCAGCGTGCGCCAGACCACCAGCTCCTGATAACGCTGGCGCATTCCGACCTGCACCTGCGCCAGCAACAGCAGCACACCGCAGGCCGTCACCAGCCCCACCATCACCTCCAGCGCCCGGCTGACCTGGGAGAGCACCTGGCCGACCTGGCGCAGAATGGCGCCGATATCCAACAGGCTGACAGTAGGAAATTCGCGGTTCAGTTGGGTCAACATCGCGGGACCGTTATCCCAGCGGAAGCTGGTGAGCCAGCTCTGCGGCTGCCCGTCCAGCGCCCCGGCGGGGAAAATAAAGAAGAAGTTTGGCCGCAGACTCTCCCAGTCAACTTTGCGCACGCTGCTGACCTTCGCGCTGAAGTCCTGGGTATCGCCGGTAAAAGTCACCGTATCGCCAATCTTCACCCCCAGCCGCTGCGCCAGCCCCTCTTCAATCGACACCTCGCCCGGCTTCGGCGGCCAGCTCCCGGCCACCAGCGGATTGTGATCAGGACGCTGTTCACTCCAGGTGAGATTAAGCTCGCGATTCAGCGCTTCGTCTTTGTTCCCGTCCGTGGAATGGCCGTTGATCTGCGTCAGACGAGCCCGGACGATCGGATAAAACTCCGCCGCCCGGGTCTGATGTTCGGCAAGGAAGGTCTTCACCGGCATTATCTGCTCAGGGGCGATATTGATCAGAAAGTAGTTCGGGCTTTCCGGGGGAAGCTGTTGTTGCCAGCGGTCAAGCAGATCGCCGCGCAGTACCAGTAACAGCGCCAGCAGCATAAACGACAGGGAAAACGCCGCCAGCTGGCTGAGAGTTGACCACGGCTGGCGCAGCAGGCGGTTTACCGCCAGGCGCAGCGGCAAAGCTTTCAGCGTCAGCCGTTTAAGCAGCCACAATACTCCCCAGCCCACCAGGCCGCACAGCAGCGCCAGCACCACCGCCCCGGCCAGCACCGACCACAGCAGCGGGCTGCCGCCCATCAGCCAGGCCAGCAGGCCCACCACCACAACGCTAACCGTCGGGATCCAGATTTTCAGCGGCCAGACATTAGCCACCACGTCCTGACGCAGTACCCGCAGCGGCAGAGTCGCCAGCAGCAGCCGATATGGCCGCAGGCCCACCAGCAGGGAAATGACGCCTGTCGCCCCGATAGCCCACAGCCACGGCCAGCCGCTGGCGGGGGGGAGCGCAGCGGGCAGCACGGGTTTAAGCACCAGCAGCAGCAGTCCCTCCAGCGCCAGGCCCGCCACCCCGCCGGTTATCACCGACAGCGTCAGCAGCAACAGCCACTGGCCGACGATAAGTTTGCGCAGCTGCGCCCGCCCGGCGCCCAGCGTCTTGAGAATGGCAACCAGATCGTAGCGGCTACGGCAGTAGTGGCTCATCGCTACCGCCACTGCAGCGACGGCCAGCAGCAGCGTCAACAGCGCGGATAACAACAGGAACTGCTGCGAGCGCTCAAGGGATTTACCCAGCGCGCTGTCGTCCTGTTCAAGGCCAATCCAGCGATGCTCCGGGCCGAGCTTCGGCAGCAGCCACTGCTCATAATTCGCCAGCTGTTGCGCGTTACCGGCGAACTTATAGCGCCATGCGACGCGACTGCCGGGCTGCACGGCCCCGGTTTTTGCCACGTCGGCGATATTCATCATCAGTCGCGGCGCCATCTGGAAGGGGTTAAACCCCGCATCCGGCTCCTGAATCACTTCCCCGGCAATGCGCAGCGTGGCATCGCCAACGTCAATCGTATCGCCGGTTTTCAGGTTCAGCAGCGCCATCAATCTTGGCGCCAGCAGCACGCTGCCCGCCTGGGGCTTCAGCCCCGACGGCTGCGTCTCGAGGGTGCCATACAGCGGGTAGCGGTCGTCCACTGCCTTGACGTCCGCCAGCTGCGGCGTATCACCGGCGAACGTCATGGTGGCGAAGCTTAGCTGCTCGCCGACGGTCAGCCCTGACTTTCGCGCCTGTGCGATCCACTCGGCGGGTACTTCGCGCGAACTGCGCAGCGTACGGTCGCCGGCCATAAACTCCCGGCTTTGCTGGCTGAGGCCTTTCTCCATCCGATCGCTTATCGACCCCAGGGCCAGGACGCAGGCCACGGCGAGGCTTAACGCCAGCCAGACGATCAGCAGCGACGGCGAGCGCCATTCGCGCCAGAACCAGCGGGCAATCATGCTTCCTCCCGCAACTGGCCGTCCACCAGGCGCAGACGGCGATCGCAGCGCGCCGCCAGCAGCGGATCGTGAGTCACCAGGATCAACGTCGTGCCGTGTTCGCGATTGAGCGAAAACAGCAGATCGGCAATTTTGTCCCCTGTCTGGCGATCGAGGTTGCCGGTGGGCTCATCGGCGAACAGAATAGCCGGACGCCCGTTAAAGGCCCGGGCCAGCGCCACCCGCTGCTGCTCGCCGCCGGAGAGCTGCGCCGGCAGATGGTGCAGGCGTTTGCCAAGCCCCAGCTGTTCAAGCAGCGCGCGGGCATCCCCTTGACTTTCACTGTCGCTGGCGCCGCGCAGCAGCGCCGGCAGCTCGACGTTCTCCAGGGCGTTGAGCGTTGGGATCAGCATAAACGACTGAAAAACAAAGCCAACGTGCTGCGCCCGCAGTGCCGCCCGCGCCTCTTCATCCATCCGGTGCAGCGGTTTGCCCAGCATCGATACTTCACCGCTGCTGCCATCGTCCAGGCCCGCGAGGATCGCCAGCAGGGTCGATTTCCCCGAACCTGACTCACCGATCAGGGCGATGGTCTGCCGCGGTTTGACAACCAGCTCAACTCCGGTAAGGATGGAGAGCTGATGCTCTCCCTGACCGACGGACTTCTTAAGATGATGAACTTCAAGTATGTTTTCCGCTGGCATGTGCCTTTCCTGTTTTTGTTCCTGTTTACCTGCCGCGCGATGGCGGCGGACACGCTGCTGATCCTCGGCGACAGCCTGAGCGCTGGCTATCGGATGGCGGCCAACGCCGCCTGGCCTGCGCTGCTCAATGAGAAGTGGCAGACGAAAACGCCGGTGGTGAACGCCAGCATCAGCGGCGATACCTCGCAGCAAGGGCTGGCCCGTCTGCCTGCGCTGCTTGAGCAGCATCAGCCCCGCTGGGTACTGGTTGAGCTCGGCGGTAATGACGGGCTGCGCGGTTTTCCGCCGCAGCAGACCGAGCAGACGCTGCGCACCATTATTAAAGATATCAAAGCGGCCAATGCCGAGCCGCTGCTGATGCAAATTCACCTGCCGGCGAACTATGGCCGCCGCTATAATGAAGCCTTCGACGCGATTTACCCGGCCCTGGCCAAAGAGTTTGATATTCCTCTCCTGCCCTTTTTTATGGAGGAGGTGTATCTCAAGCCGCAATGGATGCAGGACGACGGTATTCACCCCAATCGCGACGCACAGCCGTTTATCGCCGACTGGATGGCGAAGCGGCTGGCACCCTTAGTTAATCATGACTCCTGAACGCCAGGGGTCGCTGACAGGTAAAGTTATGCAAAAAACGGTTTTAGTGACAGGCTGTTCCAGCGGAATTGGTCTGGAGAGCGCGCTGGATTTAACCCGCCAGGGCTTTCGCGTGCTGGCGGCCTGCCGCAAGGCGGAAGATATCGCGCGGATGCAGACGCTGGGGCTAACCGGTATTTTGCTCGATCTGGACGATCCGCAGAGCGTGGAACGCGCGGCGGCGGAGGTCATCGCTCTGACCGATAATCGTCTCTACGGCCTGTTCAATAACGCCGGCTACGGCGTCTATGGCCCGCTGAACACCATCAGTCGCCAGCAGATGGAACAGCAGTTTTCCGCCAACTTTTTCGGCGCCCATCAGCTGACCATGCTGCTGCTGTCGGCGATGACGCCGCACGGCGAAGGGCGCATCGTGATGACCTCCTCGGTGATGGGGCTTATCGCCAGTCCCGGTCGCGGGGCCTATGCCGCCAGTAAATACGCCCTCGAGGCGTGGTCCGATGCGCTACGCATGGAATTGCGCCACAGTGGTATTCAGGTCAGCCTGATTGAACCGGGCCCGATCCGCACCCGCTTTACCGATAACGTCAACCAGACGCAAAGCGATAAACCCGTAGAAAATCCGGGCATCGCCGCTCGCTTTACCCTCGGGCCAGAGGCGGTGGTGGAAAAAGTGCGCCACGCTTTTACCAGCGATAAGCCAAAGCTGCGCTACCCGGTCACTCTGGTGACTCACGCGGTGGCGCTGCTCAAACGCCTGCTGCCTGCCCGCGCGATGGACAAAATTATCCACGGCTGAGTTGAAGCGCGGCATGCCGCCCCCATGTAAAACAGAAATCGACTAACGAGAAATGCCCATGTCCGAACAGAATATTGTCAATATTAGCGAAGCGAACCTGCAGCAGACGCTACAGCAGTCCATGAACGTCCCGGTGCTGTTTTATTTCTGGTCTGCCCGCAGCCAGCACTGCGAACAGCTGACCCCGGTACTCGAGCGCCTGGCCGCCCAGTATAACGGCCAGTTCACGCTGGCGAAGGTCGATTGCGACGCCGAGCAAATGCTCGCTTCACAGTTTGGTCTGCGCGCAATCCCTACAGTTTATCTGTTCCAGAACGGCCAGCCGGTGGACGGTTTTGAAGGCCCGCAGCCGGAGGAAGCGATTCGCGCCCTGCTGGATAAAGTCCTGCCGCGTGAAGAGGAGCTGAAAGCCCAGCAGGCGCTGGCCCTGATGCAGGAAGAAAAATACGCCGAGGCATTACCGCTGCTGAAGGAAGCCTGGCAGCTGTCGAATCAGGACAGCCAGATTGGTCTGCTGCTGGCGGAAACGCTGATTGCCCTGCACCGTTCCGATGAAGCGGAAAGCGTGCTGAAAACCATCCCGCTGCAGGATCAGGATACCCATTATCAGGGGCTGGTGGCGCAGATTGAGCTGCTCAAACAGGCCGCCGACACCCCGGAAATCCAGCAGCTGCAGCAGCAGGTGGAACAGAATCCGGACGATGCGCAACTGGCCTCCCAGCTGGCGCTGCAGCTGCATCAGGTCGGGCGTAATGAAGAAGCGCTGGCGCTGCTGTTCAGCCATCTGCAGAAGGATTTAGGCGCCGGCGATGGCCAGGCGCGCAAGATGCTGCAGGAGATCCTCGCCGCCCTCGGTACCGGCGATGCGCTGGCCGCCAAATATCGTCGTCAGCTCTATTCGCTGCTGTACTAATCCGTTGCCTTCCCCGGATAGCGCTACGCTTATCCGGGCTACAGATTACGCCGTGGTAGCCCGGGTAAGGCGTGAACGCCGCAACCCGGGATAGTTCATGGGTGCTTTTTCAGCTGCGTTACCACCAGTTGATGACGGGCATTGAAGAACTTCCGGTAGGTCAGATAGCCGGCGATAATCGTCGACAGGCTGGCGGTCGACAGCAGCATAAAGGTCACCATGATCTGGTACTTAATCGCCTTCACCGGGTCAATACCGGCAAAAATTAGCCCCGACATCATCCCAGGCAAGCTCACCAGCCCGACCGTTTTCGCTGAATCGACGGTGGGAATCAATGACGCGCGAATGCTCTCGCGAATCAGCCGCGCCGCAGCCATCTTCGGCGTCGCGCCGAGGCTCAGCTTCTCCTGAATCTGCTGCTGCTCGCTGCTGAAGCGCTGGCCCATATTGTTGTAGCACAGCCCCACCGCCACCATGGCGTTACCGGCCACCATCCCGGCAATTGGAATAACCTGCATCGGCACAAAGGCGATCGACCCCGAGAAGACCAGTACCGCCAACGTTAGTCCGGCGCCAGTGGTGATGGCGATAAACGACGAGACAAAAGCTTTATCGATATATTTACTGCGCTTCTTCGCATTCCACGCCGCGTTAAAGCAGATAAACAGCACCATCAACAGCGTCAGAACCGCATGATTGACGTTAAAGATATATTTCAGCACATAGCCGACGATAATCAGCTGCACGATCGCCCGGCAAATACTCCAGATAATATCTTTTTCCAGTGCCAGTTTTTCCCGATAGCTGACCAGAATAGCGATCAGCACCAGCACCATCGACAGCGCCAGCGATTCGTTCGTAATGTTATGCCCGTTCATGCTGTACCTCCTGCATGTTTCCGCCGGCAGGTTGCAGCGTAATCACTTCATCGGCATGCGAAATTTCGTTGCGATCGTGGGTGACCCACAGAACAGCGACCTGTTTTTCCGTCGCGTAGCCATGAATAATGTCATTCACATTCTGTTTATTACTTTCATCCAGCGCGCTGGTAATTTCGTCCAGCAGCAGCACGCGCGGCAGAAATTGTAAATTGCGGATCAGCGATACGCGCTGCTTTTCCCCGCCGGACAGTTCGTTAATAGACTTTTCCAGCATATTTTCGCCAAGGCCAAAGCGCTGCAGGTCAGCCACCAGCGCCTGCGGATCGGGTTGTTTGTTGCGGATCTGCCACGGAAAAACCAGGTTATCGTAGACTGAATCACCGAACAGCGCCGGCGTCTGCGCGCAGTAAGACACCTGCTGACGATAGGTTTCTGGCGACAGCGTCGCGATATCCACATCGTCAAAAAACAGGCGTCCGGAGGTTGGGCTGAGCAGCGAGGCGATAATCTTCAGCAAGGTGCTTTTCCCGCAGCCGGAAGGCCCGGTAATCAGCTTAAATTCTCCGGGTCTGAGCTGAAGAGTGATATTGTGTAAAATAACTGCGTCGTCGGTCTTAAACCCCACACCCTCGAGACGCAAAAGCGCGTTATTTTCCTTCATGAGTCTTCCTGATTATTTTCTGAAACACCGCTAGTTTACCCCACTTTCCTTTCTCCAGGATGAGGAGAAAGATATACTCAGTTTAAACATGCGCTATTTCCTTGTAGCGCCCCACCAGGCAACAAGACAGGAGGTTTTTGATGCTGATTTTTATTCCTATCCTTATTTTCGTCGCGCTGGTCATTGTGGCCGCGGCGGTGAAAATTGTCCCGCAAGGCTATCAGTGGACGGTAGAACGTTTTGGGCGCTTTACCCAGACGCTGCAGCCGGGATTAAGCTTAGTCGTGCCGTTTATGGACCGAATCGGCCGCAAAGTGAACATGATGGAGCAGGTGCTCGACATCCCCTCGCAGGAGGTTATCTCCCGGGATAACGCCAACGTCACCATCGACGCGGTCTGCTTTATTCAGGTGATTGACGCGCCAAAGGCCGCCTACGAGGTCAGCAATCTTGAGCTGGCGATCGTCAACCTGACGATGACCAACATCCGTACCGTGCTCGGCTCGATGGAGCTGGACGAAATGCTCTCCCAACGCGACAGCATTAACACCCGTCTGCTGCATATCGTTGACGACGCCACTAATCCGTGGGGGGTGAAAATCACCCGCGTCGAAATTCGCGACGTTCGCCCACCGGCGGAGCTTATCGCCTCGATGAACGCCCAGATGAAAGCCGAACGTACCAAACGTGCCTATATTCTTGAGGCCGAAGGGGTGCGACAGGCGGAAATTCTGAAAGCGGAAGGGGAAAAGCAGTCGCAGATCCTCAAGGCCGAGGGCGAACGACAGTCCGCATTCCTGCAAGCGGAAGCTCGTGAACGTTCCGCCGAAGCGGAAGCCCGCGCCACCCAGATGGTCTCCTCGGCGATCGCTTCAGGCGATATTCAGGCGATCAACTACTTTGTAGCGCAGAAATACACCGATGCCCTGCAGCAGATTGGCGTCGCTAACAACAGCAAAGTGGTATTGATGCCGCTGGATGCCAGCAGCCTGATGGGATCGATCGCCGGGATCAGCGAGCTGATCAAAGAGGGCGCTGGCGATCGGAAAAAATCATGATCGACATGATCCTCGCCCACCCCCATCTGTTCTGGCTAAGCCTGGGCGGGCTGCTGCTGGCGGCCGAGATGCTGGGCGGCAGCGGCTATCTGCTGTGGAGCGGCGTCGCTGGCGTGGTGACCGGCGCTCTCACCTGGCTCCTGCCGCTGAGCTGGGAATGGCAAGGGACGCTGTTCGCCGTTCTCACCCTGCTGGCGGCGTGGCTGTGGTCGAAATGGCTGCGCAAGCGGGTCAAAACGCAGCGTCCGGCCGATGCCCAGCTCAACCAGCGCGGGCAGCAGCTGGTGGGTCGCCGCCTGACGCTGGATGCCCCGCTGGTAAACGGCCGCGGCCATGTGCGCGTGGGGGATAGTTCCTGGCCGGTGACGGCTAACGAGGATCTCGCGGCGGGTACTCAGGTCGAAGTGCTCGCCGTGGAAGGGATTACCTTACGAATCAGACCCGCCGTCCGTTAAGCCTGCGCCTTGCGATGGCAGCAGCCGGAAAGATTATCGATAATCGGGCACTCCGCGCTGTCATCGCCGGGGCAGGATTCGGCCAGCGCCAGCAGGTGCGCGCGCATGTTTTGCAGTTCGCGGATATGGTTCTCGATATCCGCCACTTTCTCCAGCGTGCGTTTTTTCACATCGGCGCTGTGCCGCGACGGGTCGTTGAACAGGGCCACCAGCTCGCGGCACTCTTCCAGATTAAACCCCACCTGCCGCGCCTGGCGCAGCAGCGTCAGCTCATCGAGATGCTGCTGACTGTAGGTGCGGTAACCGTTTTCGCTCCGTAACGGCGGCGTCACCAGCCCCTTCTCTTCGTAAAAACGAATCGCTTTGCTGGTTAAACCGGTTTTTTTCGCCACATCGCTGATATTCATTTTTTCTCCTTGACCTTCCCCTTGCTGGAAGGTTTAACCTTCTTAATACTCGATGAAAGAGTGGGTCTGGTCAATCGTTGACCGGAAAATTATTCAGGAGTTTTTGTATGTCTAACACTATCGACCTGACGCTGGATGGCCTCTCCTGTGGCCACTGCGTCAAACGCGTGAAAGAGAGTCTCGAACAGCGTCCTGACGTTGAACAAGCAGAGGTGACCCTCACTGAAGCCCATGTGACGGGCAGCGCCAGCGCGCAAGCGCTGATTGAAACCGTGAAACAAGCCGGATACGGCGCGGAGCTCAGCCACCCAAAGGCTAAACCGCTGGCAGAACCATCAATCCCGTCGGAAGCACTGACAGCGGCCACTCCTGAGCTTCCGGCAGCCCATGACGAGGATGACAGCCAACAACTGCTGATCAACGGCATGAGCTGCGCCAGCTGCGTCTCCCGGGTACAAAACGCGCTTGCCGCGGTGCCGGGCGTCTCACAGGCGCGGGTCAACCTGGCGGAACGCACAGCGCTGGTGATGGGCAGTGCGTCCGCCGCTGAATTAGTCCAGGCGGTGGAAAAAGCCGGCTATGGCGCGGAGGCGATCGAAGACGATCTGGAACGCCGCGAACGTCAGCAGGAAACCGCCATCGCGACGATGAAGCGTTTTCGCTGGCAGGCGATTGCCGCCCTGCTGGTCGGCGTGCCGGTGATGGTCTGGGGGATGATCGGCGATAACATGATGGTCAGCGATGACAACCGTTCGCTGTGGCTGGTTATCGGCCTTGTCACCCTCGCCGTGATGGTCTTTGCCGGCGGCCACTTCTACCGCAGCGCGTGGAAAAGCCTGAAAAACGGTACCGCCACCATGGATACACTGGTGGCGCTCGGCACCGGCGTCGCCTGGCTGTACTCGATGAGCGTCAACCTGTGGCCACAGTGGTTCCCGATGGAGGCCCGGCATCTCTATTACGAAGCCAGCGCGATGATTATCGGTCTGATTAACCTCGGCCATATGCTGGAAGCCCGCGCCCGTCAGCGCTCCTCGAAAGCGCTGGAAAAACTGCTCGACCTGACGCCGCCGTCGGCCCGCGTGGTGACCCCTGAGGGAGAAAAGGATCTGCCGCTCGCTGACGTTCAGGCCGGCATGACGCTGCGCCTGACCACTGGCGACCGCGTTCCGGTCGACGGGGTTATAAGCCAGGGCGAAGCCTGGTTTGATGAAGCGATGCTCACCGGCGAACCGGTGCCACAGCAAAAAGGCGATGGCGATGCCATTCACGCCGGCACCGTGGTGCAGGACGGCAGCGTGCTGTTCACCGCCAGCGCCGTCGGCAGCCAGACCACGCTGGCACGTATTATCCGCATGGTGCGCCAGGCGCAGAGCAGCAAGCCGGAGATCGGCCAGCTGGCGGATAAAATCTCCGCGGTGTTTGTTCCGGCGGTGGTCGCCATTGCGCTGATCAGCGCCGCGATCTGGTACTTCTTCGGCCCGGCGCCGCAGATCGTCTATACCCTGGTGATCGCCACCACGGTACTGATTATCGCCTGTCCATGTGCCTTGGGACTGGCGACGCCGATGTCGATTATCTCCGGCGTTGGCCGGGCGGCGGAGTACGGTGTGCTGGTGCGCGATGCCGATGCGCTGCAGCGCGCCAGCGAACTCGACACCCTGGTATTCGATAAAACCGGCACCCTGACCGAAGGCAAGCCGCAGGTGGTGACTGTAAAAACTTTCTCTGGCATTGATGAAGCGACTGCTGTCCGTCTTGCCGCCGCGCTGGAACAGGGCTCAAGCCATCCGCTGGCGCGAGCGATCCTTGATAAAGCTGCCGACGGCCCACTGCCGGAAGTCAGCGGCTTCCGCACCCTGCGCGGCCTTGGCGTCAGCGGCGAAGCGGAAGGTCATCGCCTGCTGCTCGGCAACCAGGCGCTGCTCAACGAGCAGCATATCAATACCGCCGAAGTGGAAAGCGAGATGACAGCCCAGGCCTCACGCGGCGCCACGCCGGTGCTGCTGGCCATTGATGGCCAGGCTGCCGCGCTGTTCGCCATTCGCGACCCGCTGCGCGAAGACAGCGTCGACGCGCTGGCGCGCCTGCATCGGCAGGGCTACCGGCTGGTGATGCTTACCGGGGATAACCCCACCACCGCGAATGCCATCGCCAAAGAAGCGGGCATTGATGAAGTGATCGCCGGCGTGCTGCCGGACGGTAAAGCCGACGCCATTAAACGGTTGCAGAGCCAGGGGCACAAAGTGGCGATGGTCGGCGACGGCATTAACGACGCTCCGGCGCTGGCCCAGGCCGATGTCGGGATCGCCATGGGCGGCGGCAGCGATGTCGCTATTGAAACCGCGGCGATCACCCTGATGCGCCATAGCCTCAACGGCGTGGCCGATGCGCTGGCGATTTCGAAAGCAACGTTACGCAATATGAAGCAGAACCTGCTGGGCGCGTTTGTCTACAACTCGCTGGGTATCCCGATTGCCGCCGGGATCCTCTGGCCGCTGACCGGTACCCTGCTCAACCCGGTGGTCGCCGGCGCGGCGATGGCGCTGTCATCGATCACCGTGGTAAGTAACGCCAACCGCCTGCTGCGCTTTAAACCGAAAGAGTAAACGCCGTCAGATGAAACGGGCACCGACGTTGTTCGGCGCCCGTTTTTTTTGCTGAGACAAGAAAAGCCCGCCGGAAGGGTGACGTGTATCACCATATGCGCTAGCATGAAGTCCTCACACTTCGGAGCGCGTATGGGCCTGTTAAACCGGATAAAAATGCTGTGGCGAGCCGCCGTCGGCTCGTCTTATTCCTGGCCTGCAATGGATATCGTCCTGCCCGGCGAACGTTATTTGCACCTCGTCGGCAGCATCCATATGGGTACCCGCGACATGGCGCCGCCGCCAGCGAAGCTTCTGAAAAAAATACGCCAGGCCGATGCGTTAATCGTCGAGGCCGATATCAGCGGCAATGAAACCCCCTTTAGCAATCTCCCCACTTACCCACCGCTGGCGGAACGCCTGAGCGATGCGCAGCTGAGCGAGCTCGAGGCGCGCGCCGGCGAGCTGGGCCTGTCGGTCGGGCTGTTCGACAGCCAGCCGCTGTGGCAGGTGGCGATGGTTCTGCAGGCTACCCAGGCGCAGAAGCTGGGACTGCGACCCGATTACGGCATCGATTATCAGTTGCTGATGGCCGCCCGCGAGAGCAACATAACGGTGATGGAACTGGAAGGCGCCGACAGCCAAATCGCGCTGCTGCGCGATCTGCCCGACGGGGGGATGGCTCTGCTGGAAGACACACTGAGCCACTGGCGGACCAATGCCCGCCTGCTACAGGTGATGATCGGCTGGTGGCTGGAACAACCGCCATCGCGCGGTGCGGTATCTCTGCCGACGACTTTCAGCCAGTCTTTATATGATGTGCTGATGCACCAGCGCAATCTCGCCTGGCGCGAGACGCTGCTGGCCTTGCCGCCGGGGCGCTACGTGGTTGCCGTCGGCGCGCTGCATCTGTATGGCGAAGGGAATCTGCCGGATATGCTGACATAAAAAAATGGCCAATATTGCTATTGGCCCGTCAAAGAGGAATTTCATCATTATTATTATCCCGGGATTTGCATCCCGGATCGTCTGATTGTCGCTCAAAGTGACCATCACTGCCAACACTATTGCGCAAGATGGTACTATTTTTTAGACAACCTGCGGGCGTATTCTAACGTCACGCAAAACCGGTTGGTAAGAAGGATAGCTATGACTCCCGCCGTTAAATTACTCGAAAAAAACAAAATTTCCTTTCAGATCCACAGTTACGATCACGATCCCAATGAGACCAACTTCGGTGATGAAGTGGTGCGCAAGCTCGGCCTCAATGCCGACCAGGTTTACAAGACTCTGCTGATCGCCGTTAACGGCGATATGAAGCATCTGGCGGTCGCCGTCACCCCGGTCGCCGGGCAGCTGGATTTAAAGAAAGTGGCGAAAGCGCTGGGCGCCAAGAAAGTCGACATGGCCGACCCGATGGTGGCGCAGCGTATCACCGGCTATCTGGTGGGCGGCATCAGTCCGCTGGGGCAGAAGAAACGCCTGCCGACGGTGATTGACGCCCCGGCGCAGGAATTTGCCACTATCTATATTTCCGGCGGCAAACGCGGGCTGGATATTGAGCTGGCGGCCAGCGATCTGGCGCAGCTTCTGGACGCGAAGTTCGCCGATATCGCCCGCCGCGATTAAGCACACCATCCCGGATAGCGGCGCACGCGCCTTATCCGGGCACCCAACTCGTAGCCCCGGTAAGCGCAGCGCCACCGGGGAAATAGCCAACCTGAAGCCCGGGCTTACTGCCAGCTCACCTCGCCTTTCGGCTCGTAGGCTGCCGCATCCAGCGGCGAGTTCTTCTCGATATACTCTTTCAGCACTTCGGCATCGATAAAGCCGGTATTCACATACCCGGGTTTATCGGCAATGTTCGGGTAGCCATCGCCGCCGGTGGCGTTAAAGCTCAATGTCGCCATTCGGTAGGTCTTCGCCGGATCCACCGGTTCGCCTTTGATTTTCAGATCGTTCAGCTTGCCGTCTTTGGCCACAAAGCTGACGTTGGCAAACTGCGGATAGGCGCCGGAATCCGGCTTCATCTGCGCGACGGCGGTCAGATAATCCACCACCTCCTTGCCGCTCATATCGACATAGGTCAGCACATTGCCGAACGGCTGGACTTTCATCACATCCTTATAGGTGATATCCCCCGCTTCGATGGAGTCGCGGATCCCGCCGCCGCTCATCACCGCGAAATCCGCGTTGCTGCGCGCCATTTGCGCCGCCAGCAGCAGGTGGCCCATATTGGTCTGCACGAAGCGCACTTTACTGCGATCGCCCTCCAGATGACCGTTCACGCTGCCGATCTTGACCTGCAGTTGCGCCTTGCCTTTGTTCTGGAACGGCGTCAGCAGCGACATCATCTGCGGGTTCTCGGCGATCTGCGGCGTATACAGCACCCGCTCGCTTTGGCCGTTATCGTAAGTCACTTTTTTCTTCAGGTTCACCGGGATCAGCTGATAGTGCACCAGCTTCATTTCACCGTTGCGGAACTCAAAATCGGCGCGGCCGACGTATTTGCCCCACTCATGCGCCTGGACGATCCAGATGCCGTTCTGACGATCCGGGGCGCACGGCGTCCCTGGCACATAGTCGACCTGCTTTTTATTTTCCGACGCCATGCACACCGGATCCTGCGAGTGACCGCCGACGATCATCGCCAGCGATCCCGCAGGTAAACTGCGCGCCATTTCCACGTCGCCCGGCGCGTTGGAGCCGTGGTTGCCATTGTCGTAATGGCCCATATGGGTGGTGGCCAGGATCACGTCCGGCTTTTCATTCTGCTGCAGCTCCTGGATAACCAGCTTCGCCTCTTCCGCCGGTTTGCGGAATTCGATATCGGTGAAATATTCCGGATTGCCAATCTTGGCCGTATCGTCGGTGGTTAAGCCAATCACCGCGATTTTCAGCCCGCCGCGCTTAAACAGCGCCCAGGGTTTGAACAGCCGTTCGCCGGTGCTTTTCTGATAAATATTGGCCGACAGGAACGGGAACTTGGCCCATTTTTCCTGCTGGCGCAGCACGCTTAGCGGATTATCAAATTCATGGTTACCCACCGCCATCGCGTCGTAGCCGATCAGGTTCATGCCGCGAAAATCAGGCTCTGCATCCTGTAAATCAGACTCCGGCACGCCGGTATTAATATCGCCGCCGGATAACAACAGGACGCTCCCCCCTTCCGCCGCTACCTCTTTGCGGATGCCATCGACCAGCGTTTTCTGCGCCGCCAGACCATATTCGCCGTAGTCATTGCGCCAGAAATGGCCATGGTGATCGTTGGTGTGCAGGATGGTAATTTTATAGGTTTTATCCTGCTCATAGGCCTGCGCGGACAGGCTGCCCAGCGATAAGGCGGCAAATAACGCCAGCGCTACGCGATGTTTAAAATACTGCAT
>NZ_JBMAXV010000039.1:0-45979 GCF_048589245.1 Klebsiella sp. 10982 | reverse complement strand
AAAATTGGAGTCATTACCAAAATTAGCAGCCGAATGTTTCGGTACCTTCTGGCTTGTATTTGGTGGCTGCGGTAGCGCCGTGCTGGCCGCAGCATTCCCCGAGCTGGGTATCGGTTTTGCCGGCGTGGCGCTGGCCTTTGGTTTAACGGTACTTACTATGGCGTTCGCCGTGGGCCATATTTCCGGGGGCCATTTCAACCCGGCGGTAACGTTAGGCCTGTGGGCCGGCGGTCGTTTCCCGGCAAAAGAGGTGATTGGCTATATTATTGCCCAGGTCGTCGGCGGGATTATTGCCGCCGCGGTCCTGTATGTGGTGGCCAGTGGTAAAGCAGGCTTTGATGCCGCCGCCAGCGGCTTTGCTTCCAACGGCTATGGCGAGCACTCTCCGGGTGGCTTCTCTATGCTGTCGGCTATCGTTATTGAAATCGTCCTGACCTGCGGCTTCCTGCTGGTTATCCATGGCGCGACCGATAAACACGCGCCGGCGGGCTTTGCGCCGATCGCTATCGGCCTGGCGCTGACCCTCATCCACCTGATCAGCATTCCGGTCACTAACACCTCCGTCAACCCGGCGCGCAGCACCGCGGTGGCGATTTTCCAGGGCGGCTGGGCGCTGCAGCAGCTATGGTTGTTCTGGGTCATGCCGATCGTTGGCGGGATCCTCGGCGGCGTGCTGTATCGCACTCTGCTGGAAAAACGCGATTAACCCTTTCAAAGCCCGGTTCTCCGGGCTTTTTCTTTCTGGTGACTGCTTTACTCGGCCCGGTGATTTGGGTAGTGTCATGGGCGCTATTCTCATCATGCAAGGGCTGCGTCGTTCATGTTCTCGGGACTGTTCATCATTCTGTTGCCGCTGGTCGTCGGCTATTTACTGCCTCTTCGTCACCCCTCCGCGCTAAAACTGATTAACCGGATGCTCAGCTGGATTGTCTATGTCATCCTCTTTTTTATGGGGATCAGCCTGGCGTTTCTCGACAATCTGGCCAGCAACCTGTTAGCGATACTGCATTACGCCGCGGTCAGCGTAGTTATCATTTTACTGTGTAATATCGCCGCCCTGCTGTGGCTGGAAAGAAAAATGCCCTGGCGTAGTCAACATCGTCAGGAGAAATTACCCTCGCGCCTGGCCATGGCTCTCGAATCACTTCAGCTATGCGGTGTGGTAGTGCTCGGTTTTTTGCTTGGCCTGACCGGCCTGCCTTTTTTACAGCACGCGACCGAAGCCAGCGAATATACGCTGATTTTTCTCCTGTTCCTCGTCGGTATTCAATTACGCAATAACGGAATGAGCCTGCGACAAATAGTTCTTAACCGGCGGGGAATGATCGTCGCGGTGGTGGTCACCGCCAGTTCATTACTCGGCGGGATACTCAATGCGTTTATTCTCGGTCTGCCATTAAAGACCGGTCTGGCGATGGCCAGCGGCTTTGGCTGGTACTCGCTCTCCGGTATTTTACTCACCGAATCCTTTGGCCCGGTGATTGGCAGCGCGGCGTTCTTTAACGATCTGTGCCGCGAGCTGCTGGCCATCATGTTAATTCCGGGTTTAATTCGCCGCAGCCGCTCCACGGCGCTGGGGCTGTGTGGCGCCACCTCGATGGATTTCACCTTACCGGTACTCCAGCGTTCCGGCGGGGTCGAGATCGTCCCTGCCGCCATCGTGCACGGTTTTCTTCTCAGCCTGCTGGTCCCGATCCTGATCGCCTTTTTCACCGCCTGAGCACGCGCTGGCGGCAGCCACCTGCCGCCAAATTTGCGCTAAATCAATCTCCCTTTAAGTTGTATCAGAAATACCTTTTCTCCTGGTGTCGTGCGGCATAACCTTAAACATGTATATTAAATATAACTTTAAAGGTGTGACCATGTTTTGTGTGCAATGTGAACAAACCATTCGTACTCCAGCCGGCAACGGCTGCTCTTACGCGCAGGGAATGTGCGGTAAAACAGCGGAAACCTCCGATCTGCAGGATCTGCTGATTGCGTCACTGCAAGGCCTGTCCGCCTGGGCGCTCAAAGCGCGTGAATATGGCATTATCGATCATGAGGTCGACAGCTTTGCCCCCCGCGCGTTCTTCTCCACCCTGACCAACGTGAACTTCGACTCTCCGCGTATTGTCGGCTACGCCCGTCAGGCGATCGCGATGCGCGAGGCACTGAAAGCGCAATGCCTGGCTATTGATGCCAGCGCCGCGGTCGATAGCCCGGTCGCCGACCTGCAGCTGGTCAGCGACGATCTGGGCGACCTGCAGCGTCAGGCGGCGGACTATACCCCGAATAAAGACAAAGCCGCCATCGGTGAGAATATCCTCGGCCTGCGTCTGCTGTGCCTGTACGGCCTGAAAGGCGCGGCGGCCTATATGGAACACGCCCATGTGCTCGGCCAGTACGACAACGCTATTTATGCCCAGTACCATAAAATCATGGCATGGCTGGGAACCTGGCCGGCCGATATGAACGCTCTGCTGGAGTGTTCGATGGAAATCGGCCAGATGAACTTCAAAGTGATGAGCATCCTCGACGCCGGTGAAACCACCAAATACGGCCACCCGACGCCGACTCAGGTCAACGTTAAAGCCACCGAAGGGAAGTGCATCCTGATCTCCGGTCACGATCTGAAGGATCTTTATAATCTGCTGGAGCAGACAGAAGGCACCGGCGTCAACGTCTATACCCACGGCGAAATGCTGCCGGCGCACGGCTATCCGGAGCTGCGTAAATTCAAACATCTGATCGGCAACTACGGCAGCGGCTGGCAGAACCAGCAAGTGGAATTTGCCCGCTTCCCGGGTCCCATCGTGATGACCTCTAACTGCATCATCGACCCGACCGTCGGCGCCTACGACGACCGCATCTGGACCCGCAGCATCGTCGGCTGGCCAGGCGTCAACCATCTGGAAGGCGAAGACTTCTCTCCGGTTATTGCCCAGGCGCAGCAGATGGCGGGCTTCCCGTATAGCGAAATCCCGCATCTGATCACCGTCGGCTTTGGCCGTCAAACGCTGCTCGGCGCGGCGGATACACTGATCGATCTGGTCAGCCGCGAAAAACTGCGCCACATCTTCCTCGTTGGCGGCTGCGATGGCGCGCGCGGCGAACGTAACTACTTCACCGATTTTGCCACCAGCGTGCCGGACGATTGCCTGATCCTGACGCTTGCCTGCGGTAAATACCGCTTCAACAAGCTGGACTTTGGCGATATCGAAGGGCTGCCGCGCCTGGTCGACGCCGGGCAATGTAACGATGCCTATTCGGCAATTATTCTGGCAGTGACGCTGGCGGAAAAACTGGGCTGTGGCGTCAACGATCTGCCGCTGTCGCTGGTGCTCTCCTGGTTCGAACAGAAAGCGATCGTCATCTTGTTGACGCTGCTGTCGCTGGGGGTGAAAAACATCGTCACCGGCCCGACTGCGCCTGGCTTCTTCACGCCGGACCTGCTGGCGGTCCTCAACGAGAAGTTCGGCCTGCGTTCCGTCACCACCGTTGAACAAGATATGCAGCAGTTGCTGAGTGCGTAAGGAGTCCTGATGACTATGCCAACCCCCCAGTGCCCGTGGCGGATGCAGGTTCACCACATTCACCAGGAAACCCCGGACGTGTGGACCCTTTCGCTGCTGTGCCACGATTACTATCCGTACCGTGCTGGCCAGTACGCTCTGGTCAGCGTGCGTAACTCGGCGGAAACGCTGCGCGCTTATACCCTCTCTTCGACGCCGGGGGTCAGCGAATACATTACGCTGACCGTTCGTCGTATTGACGAGGGTGCGGGATCGCAGTGGTTAACCCGCGAGGTCAAACGCGGCGATTATCTTTGGCTGTCGGATGCCATGGGCGAGTTTACCTGTGACGACAAAGCGGAAGATAAATTCCTGCTGCTGGCCGCCGGCTGCGGGGTGACGCCGATCATGTCGATGCGCCGCTGGCTGGCGAAGCACCGCCCGCAGGCGGACGTACAGGTTATCTATAACGTTCGTTCGCCGGAGGATGTCATTTTCGCTGAAGCGTGGCGCGAGTATCCGGTCACCCTGGTGGCGGAGCACCATGCCACCCATGGCTTTATTGCCGGCCGTCTGACCCGGGAACTACTGCAGAGCGTGCCGGATATCGCCAGCCGTACCGTGATGACCTGTGGCCCGGCGCCTTATATGGAGAAGGTCGAGCAGGAGGTGACCGCCTTAGGGGTTACCCGCTTCTATAAGGAGAAGTTTTTCACTCCGGTGGCGGAGGCGGCCACCAGCGGGTTGAAATTCACTAAACTGCAGCCGGCGCGCGAGTTTTACGCACCGGTGGGCACCACACTGCTTGATGCGCTGGAGAGCAATAAGGTGCCGGTGACCGTCGCCTGCCGTGCCGGGGTCTGCGGCTGCTGTAAAACCAAAGTGGTTTCCGGAGAGTACAGCGTCACCAGCACCATGACGTTGACCGATGCCGAAATCGCCGACGGCTATGTGCTGGCCTGCTCCTGTCACCCGCAGGGCGATCTGGTTCTCGCCTGAGGTCAAAATCCCCGGTGGCGCTACCGCTTACCGGGGCTACAGCACTGTGCTATTTGGTAGCCCGGAGAAGGCGCAATGCGCCGCCTCCGGGAAAATTCCCGGCGACAATAAACTCTCAGGCGACAGGAGATAAACGTTTTCTCAGACTGCAAAAGTTGCAAACCAACAACAGTATCGACTTTACGCCGCAGGACGAATGAGGCATTTTTACCGCCAAACCGACTGGCCGGCCAGTGAATAACGCCCGGCGCCGAGCAACGCAATCGCCAGCGCGCCAACAAAGAAATAGGCCAGATTTTCGATCGCCCAGGCGCCCACCGCATCAAGCGCAAACGTCTTGTCGAGCCCAACCATCAGCCAGGCCACCACCATGGTGAAAGCCAGCACCAGCGCCGCCGGTCGCGTCAGAATACCGAGTATTAACAGGCAAGGTGCGAGGACCTCCCCCACCAGCACACCGTAGGCGATAAACCCCGGCAGCCCCTTCGCCACCAGCATGCCGCTGATACCCTCTACGCCATCCATCAGCTTGTGCAGACCGTGGAACAACATTAAGCCGCCGACGGCAAGTCGTAACAAGAATTTACCGACATCGTCATGCGATAGCGTGTTATTCAATGTGTTTAACAATCCTTTAACCATTTGATGTTATTCCTGTTTTACACCCTGTGTGTTTACAGAGTATGCGCAGTCGAAGGCGAATAAAACCAGTAAAAAATAAGGGGTAATCGGTTACATTGCGTTCAGTTTCATCTAAGCTTGAAGGCGTTATCAAAAAAAGGAGATGGAAATCATGAAACAGACCGTGGCGGCATACATTGCCAAAACGCTGGAACAAGCCGGCGTGAAACGTATCTGGGGCGTCACCGGAGATTCCCTCAATGGATTGAGCGATAGCCTGAACCGCATGGGCACCATCGACTGGATGCCCACCCGGCACGAAGAAGTCGCCGCTTTCGCCGCCGGTGCGGAAGCGCAGCTGACCGGCGAGCTGGCGGTCTGCGCCGGTTCCTGCGGACCGGGCAACCTGCACCTGATTAACGGTCTGTTTGACTGTCATCGCAATCATGTCCCGGTGCTGGCCATCGCCGCCCACATCCCATCCAGCGAAATCGGCAGCGGCTATTTTCAGGAAACCCATCCTCAGGAGCTGTTCCGCGAATGCAGCCACTACTGCGAGCTGGTCTCCACGCCGGAGCAGATCCCGCAGGTACTGGCAGTAGCGATGCGCAAAGCGGTGATTAACCGCGGCGTCTCAGTGGTGGTCCTGCCCGGCGACGTGGCGCTGAAGGCGGCTCCGGAGAGCGCCAGCAGCCACTGGTATCATGCGCCGCTGCCGACGGTCACCCCAGCGGAAGAGGAGCTGCGCAAGCTGGCGCAGCTTATTCGGTACTCCAGCAATATCGCGCTCATGTGCGGCAGCGGTTGCGCCGGTGCCCACCAGGAGCTGGTGGAGTTCGCGGCGAAAATTAAAGCCCCTATCGTCCACGCCCTGCGCGGTAAAGAGCACGTGGAGTACGATAACCCGTACGATGTCGGCATGACCGGGCTGATTGGCTTCTCCTCGGGTTTCCATACCATGATGAATGCCGATACCCTGATCCTGCTGGGTACCCAGTTCCCGTATCGCGCCTTCTATCCAACCGACGCCAAAATTATCCAGATTGACATCAACCCCGGCAGCATTGGCGCGCACAGTAAGGTCGATATGGCGCTGGTGGGCGATATTAAATCAACGCTGAAAGCACTCCTGCCGCTGCTGGAAGAGAAAACCGATCGCCATTTCCTCGATAAGGCGCTCGAACATTATCGCGACGCGCGAAAAGGGCTCGACGATCTGGCGAAACCCAGCGATAAGGCAATCCACCCGCAATATCTGGCACAGCAGATCAGCCATTTTGCCGATGAAGACGCCATTTTCACCTGCGATGTCGGCACCCCGACCGTCTGGGCGGCACGCTATCTCAAGATGAACGGCAAACGTCGCCTGCTGGGCTCGTTCAACCACGGCTCAATGGCCAACGCCATGCCGCAGGCCATCGGCGCCAAGGCCACCGCGCCGGAGCGTCAGGTGGTGGCCATGTGCGGTGACGGCGGGTTTAGCATGCTGATGGGGGATTTTCTGTCGCTGGCGCAGATGAAGCTGCCGGTGAAAATTATCATTTTTAACAACAGTGTACTGGGCTTCGTGGCGATGGAGATGAAGGCCGGGGGCTATCTGACTGACGGTACGGAACTCCACGACACTAACTTCGCCCGCATCGCCGAAGCCTGCGGTATTAAAGGTATCCGCGTGGAGAAAGCGTCCGAGGTAGATGAAGCGCTGCAGACCGCCTTTCGCAACGACGGTCCGGTACTGGTCGACGTCGTTGTCGCCAAAGAGGAGCTGGCGATCCCGCCGCAGATCAAGCTGGAACAGGCCAAAGGCTTTAGTCTGTATATGCTGCGGGCGATCATCAGCGGTCGTGGCGATGAGGTCATCGAACTGGCGAAAACCAACTGGCTCAGGTAAAACAGAAGCAATACGTTGAACCAGACCAAGGAAAAGCCGTGATCGATTTACGCAGTGATACCGTTACCCGTCCCGGGCGCGCCATGCTGGAGGCCATGATGGCCGCCCCGGTCGGGGACGATGTGTATGGCGACGACCCTACCGTCAATGAACTGCAGCGCTACGCCGCCGACCTGGCCGGCAAAGAAGCGGCGCTGTTTCTGCCTACCGGCACCCAGGCCAACCTCGTTGGCCTGCTCAGCCACTGCCAGCGCGGCGAAGAGTATATCGTCGGCCAGGGGGCGCATAACTATCTGTACGAAGCCGGCGGTGCGGCAGTGCTTGGCAGTATTCAGCCGCAGCCGATCGACGCCGCGGCGGACGGTTCGCTGCCGCTGGATAAGGTGGCGGCGAAAATCAAACCCGACGATATCCATTTTGCCCCAACCCGCCTGCTGAGTCTGGAAAACACCCACAACGGTAAAGTGCTGCCGCGCGACTATCTGCAGGAAGCCTGGGCGTTTACCCGCCAGCGCGACCTGGCGCTGCACGTCGACGGCGCGCGCATCTTTAACGCCGTAGTGGCCTACGGCTGCGAACTGCGTGATATCGCCCAATACTGCGACTCCTTCACCATCTGCCTGTCAAAGGGGCTTGGTACTCCGGTAGGCTCGCTGCTGGTCGGCAGCGAGGCATACATTCGCCGCGCCGTTCGCTGGCGGAAAATGGTGGGCGGCGGTATGCGTCAGGCGGGGATACTGGCCGCTGCCGGGCTGTACGCGCTGAAAAATAACGTACAGCGCCTGCAGGAGGATCATGACAACGCCGCGTGGATGGCGGAGCAGCTGCGCGCCATCGGCGCCGACGTCACCCGCCACGATACCAATATGCTGTTCGTGCGCGTCGGCGAAGCGCAGGCCCTGGCGCTCAGCGAGTTTATGCAGGCGCGCGGCGTGCTGATCAACGCCTCGCCTGTTGTTCGTCTGGTCACGCATCTGGATGTCAACCGTCAGCAGCTGAGCGAGGTGGTCGCCCACTGGCAGGCTTTTTTACAACGCTAAGGAGTCAGGCGTGTCGCAATCTGTTCTGGTGCTCGGCGCCAGCGGCTATATTGGCCAGCATTTAGTGCGCGCATTAAGCGCGCGGGGCTATCCGGTGCTGGCGGCGGCACGCCATATCGACCGACTGCAAAAACTCGCTTTGCCCGGCGTCACCTGCCGGTCAGTCGATCTCAATCAGCCGCAGGCTCTGCCTGCGCTGCTCACCGGTATCGATACCCTTTATTATCTGGTCCACGGCATGGGAGAAGGCGGCGATTTTATCGCCCATGAGCGCCGGGTCGCCACGCATGTGCGCGATGCCCTGCGCCAGATACCGGTGCGTCAGATTATTTTTCTCAGCTCGCTGCAGGCTCCGGCGCAGGAGCAGTCCGACCATCTGCGCGCCCGTCAGGTGACCGGCGATCTCCTGCGCGAGTCGGGCGTACCGGTGACCGAACTACGGGCCGGGATTATCGTCGGCGCCGGCTCCGCCGCCTTCGAGGTGATGCGCGACATGGTCTATAACCTGCCGGTGCTGACGCCTCCGCGCTGGGTTCGTTCGCGTACCACCCCTGTCGCGCTGGAAAATCTGCTCGTTGACCTCGTTGAGCTGCTCAATCATCCCTCCGGGGAGCATCGCATCTTCGAAGCCGCCGGCCCGGAGGTGTTAAGCTATCAGCAGCAGTTCATTCGCTTTATGGCCGTCAGCGGCAAACATCGCCCGCTCATTCCCATTCCCCTGCCGACGCGCTGGATCTCGGTCTGGTTTCTTAACGTTATCACCTCGGTACCACCCACCATCGCCAAAGCGCTGATCCAGGGACTGAAGCACGATCTGATTGCCGATGACCGCACCCTGCGCGCGCTGATCCCGCAAACACTGATCCCCTTCGAACAGGCGGTTCGTCGTACGCTAAAAGAAGAAGAGCAACTGGTGAACTCCAGCGACTGGGGCTACGACGCCCAGGCTTTCGCCCGCTGGCGACCGGAGTACGGCTACTTTCCCAAACAGGCGGGTTGCACTGTCACCACCCAGGCGAGTCGCCAGGCGTTATGGCGGGTGGTGAACCAAATTGGCGGTAAAGAGGGGTACTTTTTCGGCAATATGCTGTGGAAAACCCGCGGGGCGATGGACCAGCTGGTCGGCCATCGGTTAGCCAAAGGGCGGCCGCCGCGCGACTATCTGCAGACCGGCGATACGGTCGACAGCTGGAAGGTGATAATCGTGGAGGAGGAAAAACAGCTCACCCTCTTATTCGGCATGAAAGCGCCGGGCCTGGGTCGCTTAAGCTTTACGATTAATGATAAAGGCGATTGTCGTGAGCTGGACGTGCGCGCCTGGTGGCACCCGCACGGTATGCCGGGCCTGATCTACTGGCTGCTGATGATCCCGGCACACCTGTTTATTTTCCGCGGAATGGCGCAACGCATCGCCCGGCTGGCCGAACAAATCTCAGGCAGAGCTGAAGGATAAGCATTATTCTTTCATGATTCTCATTGCATAGTCGGGAGAATCACGGAAAAATGCGCACGAAATTCTTTTCTGGGACAGTAGAGTGATATGAAGGTACTGGTTACCGGTGCGACCAGCGGATTAGGGCGCAACGCAGTGGAATATCTGCGCAATAAGGGCATCAGCGTGCGAGCGACCGGGCGCAACGAAGCGATGGGTAAGCTTCTGAGCAAGATGGGGGCGGAATTCATCCCGGCCGATTTAACCGAGCTGGTCTCTTCGCAGGCTAAAGTGATGCTCGCCGGTATCGACACCCTGTGGCACTGCTCAAGCTTTACCTCACCCTGGGGCACTCAACAGGCGTTCGATCTCGCTAACGTCCGCGCCACCCGTCGCCTCGGCGAATGGTCGGTGGCATGGGGCGTACGGAATTTCATTCATATCTCCTCGCCATCGCTCTATTTTGATTATCACCATCATCGTGATATCCAGGAAGATTTTCGCCCGCACCGCTTCGCCAACGAGTTTGCCCGCAGCAAGGCGGCTAGCGAGGAGGTGATCAACCTGCTGGCGCAGGCCAACCCGCATACTCGCTTTACGATTTTGCGCCCGCAGAGCCTGTTCGGGCCGCACGACAAAGTGTTTATTCCCCGACTGGCGCAAATGATGCAGCACTATGGCAGCGTCCTGTTACCGCGGGGCGGCAGCGCGCTGGTCGACATGACCTATTATGAAAATGCGGTACATGCGATGTGGCTGGCAAGCCAGCCGGCCTGCGACCACCTCCCCTCCGCCCGCGCGTGGAATATCAGCAACGGCGAACCGCGCCCCCTGCGCAGCATCGTACAGAAACTGATCGACGAGCTGGGCATCAAGTGCCGGATCCGCTCTGTTCCCTACCCGATGCTGGATATCATCGCCCGCAGCATGGAACGTTTTGGCGATAAAACCGCCAAAGAGCCCGCCTTTACCCACTACGGCGTCTCCAAACTTAACTTTGATTTTACGCTTGATATCACCCGCGCGCAGGATGAGCTGGGTTATCAGCCGGTGGTGACGCTGGACGACGGCATTGTGCGCACCGCCGCCTGGCTGCGCGATCACGGCAAACTTCACCGCTAACCCTGGCCGTATTTTTCTAACAACGCCTCGGCTATCGCCTCGGTTTGCGCATCCGCTACGCCATCCCAGCGCTGCGGGCGGAAGTGCATCTGAAAAGCGATAATCACCCGCTTCTTCTGCGCGGGGGTCATCTCCGGCGTCACCTGATAGCCATAGCGCGACAGCAAATCCAGCACGACTTCGGGGTCCACTGGCTCGCTGGCCGGCCGGCCATTCAGATAAAAGGCCACCCGCTGCTCGTCAGGCCAGGCGCCAATCCCCTGCTGCGCCAGCTGTTGCCAGGGGAATAACGGCCCCGGATCGTCTTTGCGCTGTGGGGCGATATCCGCATGGGCGACCACGTTCTGCGGCGCAATGTGGTAGCGGGCGATGATGTCCCGCGCCAGCGGGATCAGGGCCGCTATCTGTTCCGGGTTGAAAGGCGTAAAGCTTTTGCCACCGGCCGTCTTCTGCCAGCCGCGGTTTTCCAGTTCAATGCCGATGGAGGTATCGTTGATGCGCGTGCTACCGCGCCAGTAGCTTATCCCGGCGTGCCAGGCTAAATCTTCTTCTGGCACCAGCTGCCAGATCCGCGGTTTGTGCTGAAAACGCGGGGGCTTTTCGGGAATTAAATAGTGGGAGCTGACCTCTTTATCGGTCAACGTGGCCAGCGAGACATCAAAATTATCAGCCGTATAGTGGATCACTAACACCTTTATTCGCGGATACGCGGCCTGCGCCGGATGACGAGTGTCCAGCTGATATCCATCGCGATCGATAATTCCCTTTTCCCCGGCACAGCCGGTTAGCAGCAACGCCAGCAGGGCGAACCACGCAATACGTTTCATTCCCTCTTCCTTGCCCGACAGCGTCTCCGGGTTAATAAGACCATTGATTTCGTCCTTTATTTTTCGCCTGGTACAGCGCACTGTCCGCCCGGGCGATCAGCGTCTCCATCGGAACCGTGCCATCGGAGGCGACGATCCCGATACTGACAGTCACCACCGCAGCCACCTCAGAGGCCTCATGGGGGAGCGCCGCCTCGTGAATTTTCTGCTGAATGCGCTCGGCAATCGCGGTGGCATGCGCCAAGGATACCCCAGGCAATGCGACGACAAACTCTTCCCCGCCGTAGCGAGCCACCAGATCGCCCTCAGCCCGGACCGCCATTTTAAGCACCTGAGCGACAGAAGATAAGCATTCATCACCGGCCTGATGGCCATAGTGGTCGTTGTAGCGTTTAAAGTAATCGACATCGATCATCATTAGCGCTAACGGTACATTCTGCTGCCAGAGCTGCCCCAGGAAGGCATCCAGCGCCCGACGGTTAGCCGTCCCGGTGAGAGCATCCTGGTTGGCAATACTCTCCAGCCGCTGAATAAGCTGCATATTCTCCTGATGGGTATCCCAGGCTTCATCATACCAGCGCTGCAGAATGCGCCGGCCATACAGCAGAATCGCCGTAAAGATAAACCACAGCGTCAAAAAACGGACTTCGGTGTCATAGTGAATCTGCATGCCTGCCAGCAAAGCGGTGGCCCACAGCGGCAGCATAAAAGCGATAATGCCCGGCCAGTGGTGATAGAGCGCGGTCAGGCCGGTGGTCATTAAAATCACCAGCAGCGGCCAGGCAAAGGGCAGCGTCCAGAAAAAGAGAAAACAGTAATTACTCAGGGACCAGCACAGGCTGAGCGCCAGCAGCAGACCGGTAATGATATTTAGCGTATGGCGCCCTTGCGCCAGGCGCGGCGTGACGGCAATGATAGCTAAAATCGCCGAAATAATAATGACTGCAATCAGCGCCACTTCAATATAAGGAATAACCGCCCGGTGCGTCAGTAGCTTCTGATCAAAATAAGTGAAGATAAAATTGCGGAAGAAAATCATTAACGCAAAAGCGATATTGACAAAGGCCAGCCAGGGCATACTCATGGACAGCGCATGGCGCTGAACATTATCTTTGGTGGCCCACAATGCGGCTCTCTCATCCTGAGCGTTCGCTCGCTTATTTGTTAACATCTTGTCTCCCTGGTGACCTGCATGACCATGGGCACACACCCCGCTCTTCTTTATGATAACCCATGTTGCCGGGAATGTCTGTCAACGCCCCACGCCGCCTCCCCCGGCTGCTTAAGCTGATTTTCAGCTAACGTCAGTACAAAATGGTTTGCATCCCCCCCTATGTGTAATTGACAAAAAAAAGCAAGCGTAATCAATGAGAATCATGTCATCTTTTCTTTAAAAAAGAGTTAACTAACTATCATAAAATTGCAGTATTTCGCTTGAAAAAAAAGCGGCGTTAGTACAATCTGAAACCGCTCATTGGTGAGTTAAAACAAGAGCATGATGATAGCAAAATAAACAATGGAGTTTAAAAATATGAAATATGCAGCTTTAGTGGCAGGTGCAGCATTGTTTTTAACAGCGAATGCCTTCTCCGCTGAGATTTTAACGAAAGAAGCCTTTAATAAGGTCCATACCCAATATACCAAAATTGGCACCATTTCTTCGACCGGCCAGACGGCGCCGAGCGATGCCCGTGAAGAACTGATTAAAAAGGCCGATGAAAAAGGCGCGGACGTCATCGTGCTCTCCTCCGGTAATACGGATAAAAAACTGCACGTCTCCGCTAATATCTATAAGAAGAAATAATTAACCTTATATCCCAAGAAACATTACTCTATTTTCGGGGGTAATGTTTCTTGTTTGCAGAAAAGTGAATTTATTTTTATACCTCATGCATTTTCCTGCCTGATACGCCGCCATCCTTCCCACACGCATTTCCAGTACAAAGCCTGTTGCGACATCAAGGTCTTAGCTCTTTGCGTCAAGTACAATCCGCACGCTATACGCTATGCTTTAACGGAAACTGAAAACGTAGTTTGCTTATAAGGAAATCATCATGCGCTACAAACTTCTTGCTGTACTTCTCCCTTGCGCGCTGGCGCTCAGCGCCTGTACGACCGTCACCCCGGCCTATAAAGATAATGGCACTCGCAGCGGCCCCTGCGTTGAAGGCGGCCCTGACGACGTAGCGCAAAAATTCTATGACACCCAGATCCAGAACCGCACTCAGGATCCGGCAGCACTGCGCCCCTATCTGAGCGACGGGCTGGCGCAGTTACTCAACGACGCCCGCCAGGATCCGGCCAACAGCAAACTGTTACAGGCTAACCCGTTCTCCAGCAGCAGCACCCCGGCGGACAGCGCCGTCGTTGCCAGCGCCTCCACCATCCCGAACCGTGATGCGCGCAATATTCCGCTACGCGTCGAACTGAAACAGGGCACCCAAAGCTGGAAAGATGAAGTGCTGATGATCCAGGAAGGCCAGTGCTGGGCGGTCGATGACGTTCGCTATCTCGGCAATAACAGCCACGCACCAGCGGGTTCCTTGCGACAGAGTCTGGAGAAACGCTGATTCCGGAGTTGAAGCCACGTCGCTGAAACGATAACCCCGGTAAAATGTCGGTATTTGCCCCGGGAATGCCGACATTTGCGCCTCCCTCACCCACCAGGCCATATTTTGTGCTAACTTTAAAGCTAAACGTGGTTTAGATTTAACTTTTAACGCATAAATATTGCATAACTATTCTGCCAAAGGTAGTATTTGCGGCCTCAATAGCTATTCGTATCAGACTGCCCAGATGAGTATTAAACTAAACGGCATTAATTGCTTCTACGGCGCACACCAGGCGCTGTTCGACATCACGCTGGATTGCCCGCAGGGGGAAACGCTGGTGCTGCTCGGCCCCAGCGGTGCCGGGAAGAGCTCGCTGCTGCGCGTACTCAACCTGCTGGAGATGCCGCGTTCCGGTTCGTTATCCATCGCCGGCAACCAATTCGACTTCAGCAAAGCGCCGTCCGATAAAGCGATACGCGAACTGCGTCAGAACGTCGGCATGGTCTTTCAGCAGTACAACCTGTGGCCGCACCTGACGGTGCAGCAAAACCTGATCGAAGCACCCTGTCGCGTACTGGGGTTAAGCAAGGATCAGGCGCTGGCTCGTGCAGAGAAGCTGCTGGAACGCCTGCGTCTGAAGCCTTACAGCGATCGCTATCCGCTGCATTTATCCGGCGGCCAGCAGCAGCGTGTGGCTATCGCCCGCGCGCTGATGATGGAGCCGCAGGTCCTGCTGTTCGATGAGCCTACCGCGGCGCTCGATCCGGAAATCACGGCTCAAATCGTCAGCATTATCCGCGAGCTGGCTGAAACCGGCATCACCCAGGTTATCGTCACCCACGAAGTTGAAGTGGCGCGCAAGACGGCCAGCCGGGTGGTGTATATGGAAAATGGCCATATCGTCGAGCAAGGGGATGCCTCCTGCTTCACGCATCCGCAAACTGACGCGTTTAAAAACTATCTTTCACATTGATGTTTTTCGGGGAAATGACGATGAAAAAAGTACTGATAGCCGCCCTGCTCGCAGGCATGAGCCTCTCCGCTTCCGCCGCGCAGACCATTCGTTTCGCCACCGAGGCCTCCTACCCTCCGTTTGAACTGGTGGACGCCAACAACCAGATCGTCGGTTTCGATGTCGATCTGGCGAACGCGCTATGTAAAGAGATCGATGCCACCTGTACCTTTACCAACCAGGCCTTTGACAGCCTGATCCCGGGACTGAAATTCCGCCGTTTCGACGCGGTCATGGCCGGGATGGACATCACGCCGGAGCGTGAAAAGCAGGTGCTGTTCTCTACCCCGTATTATGACAACTCGGCGCTGTTCGTCGGTCAGCAGGGTAAGTTCACCAGCATTGACCAGCTGAAGGGCAAAAAAGTGGGCGTGCAGAACGGCACCACCCACCAGAAATTCATCACCGACAAACATCCGGAAATTACTACCGTTCCTTACGACAGCTACCAGAATGCGAAGCTGGACCTGCAGAACGGTCGTATTGACGCGGTCTTTGGTGATACCGCCGTGGTCACCGAATGGCTGAAGAGCAATCCGAAGCTGGCGGCCGTGGGCGACAAAGTGACCGACAAAGCCTATTTCGGCACCGGGCTGGGCATTGCCGTGCGTCAGGGCAACACCGATCTGCAGCAGAAATTTAACGCTGCGCTGGAAAAAGTGAAGAAAGACGGCACTTACCAGACCATCTATAACAAATGGTTCCAGAAGTAAGACTGAATGAACGAAATTTTTCCATTAGCAAGCGCCGCCGGGATGACCGTCGGCCTTGCCGTTTGCGCGCTCGCCATCGGCCTGGTCCTGGCGATGCTCTTTGCGGTACTGGAGTCAGTGAAATGGCGCCCGGTAGCCTGGCTTGCAACCGGCATTGTGACCATTCTGCGCGGACTACCGGAAATTCTGGTGGTGCTGTTTATCTATTTCGGCTCTTCCCAGCTGCTGCTAACGCTCTCTGACGGTTTCACCATCCCGCTCGGGTTCACGCAGATCCCGGTGCAGATGCAGATTGAGAACTTTGACGTCAGTCCGTTCCTCTGCGGGGCGATCGCCCTGTCGCTGCTGTATGCCGCCTACGCCTCGCAAACGCTGCGCGGCGCGCTGAAAGCGGTTCCGCAGGGCCAGTGGGAGTCCGGCCAGGCGCTGGGGCTGTCGAAAGCCGCGATTTTCTTCCGCCTGGTGATGCCGCAGATGTGGCGCCATGCCCTGCCCGGCCTCGGTAACCAGTGGCTGGTGCTGCTGAAGGACACCGCGCTGGTGAGCCTGATCAGCGTCAACGATCTGATGCTGCAGACCAAAAGCATCGCCACTCGCACTCAGGAACCCTTTAACTGGTATATCATTGCGGCGGCAATCTATCTCGTCATCACCCTGTTGAGTCAATACATCCTTAAGCGGATTGACCAGCGTGCGACGCGCTTCGAACGGAGACCAGGCTGATGCTCGACTACTTACCCGAACTGCTGAAAGGGCTTCATACCAGCCTGACGCTGACCGTGGCGTCGATTATCGTGGCGCTGATCCTGTCGCTGATTTTTACCATAATCCTGACGCTGAAAACGCCGGGGCTGGTGTGGATAGTCCGCGGCTATATCACCCTGTTTACCGGTACGCCGCTGCTGGTGCAGATCTTCCTGATTTACTACGGCCCCGGACAGTTTCCTTCGCTACAGGATTATCCGTGGCTGTGGCATCTGATCTCCGAGCCGTGGCTGTGCGCGCTGATCGCCCTGTCGCTCAACAGCGCCGCCTACACCACTCAGTTGTTTTATGGCGCCATCCGGGCGATCCCCGACGGGCAATGGCAGTCGTGCAGCGCGCTGGGGATGAGTAAAAAGGATACCCTGGCGATCCTGCTGCCGTATGCCTTTAAGCGTGCGCTGTCGTCCTATTCCAACGAAGTGGTGCTGGTTTTCAAGAGTACCTCTCTGGCCTACACCATCACCCTGATGGAAGTAATGGGCCACGGCCAGCTGCTGTACGGACGCACTTACGACGTGATGGTGTTCGGCGCCGCCGGGATTATCTATCTCATCGTCAACGGACTGCTGACGCTGCTGATGCGGCTGGTGGAACGTAAAGCGCTGGCCTTCGAGCGACGTAACTAGCGACTGAGCCTTATTGCATAAAAAGCAGACAACAAGACGGACAAGTCTAATGACTGTCCGTCTTTTTTTATGCCATTAAAAATACTTAATCATTTTTATTGCATATAAATTCATTTAATGGCATTGTCACTCTATGCCGCAGACACGGCGAATAATCATAAGATTGACAGACGGGAGTTCCACGATGAAAAAGTTAGTTCTGGCTGCACTGCTCACCACGTTCACCTTCGGCGCTGCCGCCGCAGAGAAAATCAGCTTCGGCGTGTCCGCGACCTATCCGCCGTTTGAATCGATGGATGCCAATAATCAGATTGTTGGTTTCGATCTCGACCTGGCCAAAGCGCTGTGCAAACAAATGCAGGCAGAATGTACCTTTACCAACCACGCGTTTGACAGCCTGATCCCGGCACTGAAGTTCAAGAAATATGATGCGGTGATTTCCGGAATGGATATTACGCCGGAACGCAGCAAGCAGGTGGCCTTCACCGACCCGTACTACGCCAACTCCGCGCTGGTGATCGCCAAAAAAGACGCGTTCCATTCCTTCGATGACCTGAAAGGCAAACGGATTGGCATGGAAAATGGCACTACTCACCAGAAATATCTGCAGGATAAACATCCTGAGGTGAAGACCGTCGCCTATGACAGCTATCAGAATGCGATTATCGATCTGAAAAATGGCCGTATCGACGGCGTGTTCGGCGATACCGCAGTGGTCAACGAGTGGCTGAAAACCAACCCGCAGCTGGGCGCAGCCACGCCGAAAGTGACGGATCCGCAATACTTCGGCACCGGACTCGGCATTGCTGTGCGCCCGGATAACAAGGCGCTGCTGGAGAAACTGAACGCCGCGCTGAAAGCGATTAAGGCCGACGGTACCTACCAGAAAATCAGCAATCAGTGGTTCCCGGAGTAACTTTTTTGCCGGGTGGCGCTGCGCTTACCCGGCCTACTCTTTCCCTGTAGCCGGGTAAGGCGTATCCGCATCCGGCAATGTCTCAAAGTGGCACGAAGAACCTGAACCGCGCCCCGCTTACCGACTCCACCAGTCTGATACCGCCTCCGTGCAGCTCCAGCATCCGTTTCACAATCAGCAGCCCTAACCCGCCGCGCTCCTCCCGCGATGCCTGGGTAGACAACGCCGACGGCCGCTGGAACAGATCGTCGCGCAGCGCGGCATCGACGCCCGTTCCGTTGTCGGCCACTTCCACCTGGAGCTGTTGATCCTCCTGCCAGACCGCCAGACGGATCTCCCCGCCGACGGGAGTATGCCGCATCGCGTTATCGAGCAGGTTGGTCACCACCCTCTCAATCATCGACACATCGGCGTTAATCAGCGGCAGCGGTCCCGGCACATCAATATGCAGGTTCACCTCGCGCGTGCGGGCAGTTAATTCAAACTTCTGCGCGACGTCGGAGATCAGCTCCCCCATCGCGAAACGCTCGCGCTGTGGCTTAATGCCCCCGTGCTCCAGTCGCGCCAGCTCAAACAGCTGCTGCGAGAGATGGCGTACTTTGTTGCCCTGACGCAGGGCGATGGTGAGATATTGCCTGCGCTCCTCGGCGGTCAGCCGTTCATCCTTCAGCGTCAGCGTTTCCAGATACCCCAGCAGCGAAGTGAGCGGCGTACGCAAATCATGGGAGATATTGGCCACAAATTCGCGGCGCTGGCGGTCGCTGTCGGCCAGCCGATCCCACTGGCCGGCGATCTGCTGCGCGAGGTCAATAAAACGATTCTCGAGCATCGCCACCTCGTTACCAGGCAGGGGCTCCGGTGTGCGGGCCGCCAGGGTTTTGATGGCGCTGATGCTGTCCTGGCCGCTCGCCACGACCTGGGCGGTGAGCAGGCGGACCGGCCGGGTGACCCAGAACCATGCCAGCCCCCCTGTCAGCAGGCCAAACAGGGCCACCAGCAGCAGCGTCCACAGAACAATGCTCCACAACGTTTTTTGCCAGGCGTCGGCCGCCAGCTGATTAAAGGTCTCTCCCTGCAAAATGATATACAGGTAGCCGCGCAACTGCCCGTCGACGCGCAGCGGGGCGGCGCTGAAGACTTTTCGTCCGTCGAGACTACGCGGATCGTCGCCATACACCGGCGACGCACTGCCGGTGAGAAAAGCCTGCACCGGCGCCATATCGATACGCTGGCGCTGGATATGTCCCGGCGGCGCCGCATCGGCCAGCAGGTCGCCATCCGGCGACAGCAGATAGAGCTCCACGCTGGGGTTAAAGGTCATCAGGCGGTCAAACAACGACTTCAGGGTTTGTCGGTTGACCTCGCCGTGGGCGTCCACCAGCGGCTCGCGGGCCACAATCTGCTGAGCCAGCCCGGCGGAGAGGCGCTGCACCATGGCGTTGCCATACTGCGCGCTGCTGTGTAACTGAACGGCGCACACTGCCGCCGCGCACAGTAGCAACAGGGAGACCACCACCAGCGCCAGCCGCTGGCTGAGGCTTAAGCGGCGGATCACGGGGCGGCCTCTTGCGACACCGGGGCGAACTTATAGCCTTTACCCCAGACGGTAAGAATGATGTCCGGCTCCGCCGGATCACGTTCGATTTTGCTGCGCAGGCGGTTGATATGGGTATTAACCGTGTGCTCATAGCCCTCGTGCTGATATCCCCAAACCTGCTCCAGCAGCGCCAGCCGCGAAAACACCTCACCGGGATGGCGGGCGAAGTAATAGAGCAGATCGAATTCGCGCGGCGTGAGGTCCACCACCTCGCCGCGCAGCTTTACTTCGCGCGACAGCGGATCGATGCTCAGGCCATGGCAGGACAAGCGCCCGGCGTCCATCAGCAGGTTCTGCCCCATCGCCTCCTGGCGACGAAACAGCGCTTTGACGCGGGCAATGAGCTCGAGCAGCGAAAAGGGTTTCGCCAGATAGTCATCGGCCCCCATCTCCAGGCCCAGCACGCGGTGCATTTCACTGGTGCGGGCGCTGATGATAATCACCGGCAGGTAGCGGGTCATCTGGCGGATACGCCGGCAGATCTCCAGGCCATCGACGCCGGGCAGCATCAAATCGAGGATCACTGCATCCCAGACCTGTTTTTCCAGCTGGACAAGGGCCTGGTCGCCGTCGGCTTCATGCACAATCTGATAGCCCTCATCCTGAAGATTGAGCCGCAGCAGCGTGGCAATATCCTCGTCATCTTCCACCAGCAGAATGGTTTTGGCCATTAGATTCCCCCCACCAATAACAAAACATGCAGCGCCAAGCTTACCTGATTTCAGCGGCGCAAAGCCTTCACATTTTGTTTAAACTTCGCGGACCAGCAGGGTCAGCACTTCGTAGTGCGCGGTGTGAGGGAACATATCAAACAGCTGGACCCGCTCGACGCGATAGCCGCGAAGACGGGCAATATCGGTCGCCATGGTGCGAGCGTTACAGCTGGAATAGATGATATAGGGCGGCGCCATGCGGCTTAAATAGTCGCACAGTTCGGCGCCAATGCCGCGACGCGGCGGGTTGACCAACACCAGCTGCGGGATATCGTCTTCATGAGTGGCGAACTGCGTCGAGTCCAGCGCCTGAAAATGCAGATTGCTGAGCCCCAGCTGCGCGGCTGACTGTCTGGCGCAGGCGATCGCTTCCGGGGCAATCTCGATACCGGTCAGGCGCATCGCCGGCGTCGCGCAGTGCAGGCCAAATCCCCCGACGCCGCAAAACAGATCCCACATATGCTGGACCGGCAGCGCGCGCACCCAGTCGCGGGCGGTGGCATACAGCCGACTGGCTACCGCCGGGTTGGTCTGAAAGAAACTTTGCGGGCGGATCCACAGCGGCACCTCATTAAAGACCTCCCCCAGCGCCTGCTGTTCGGTGAAGAAGATCTCCTGCTCGCCTTCCATGATTGCCATATGCACCGGCTGGATATTCGCCGTGATCACCTTGAGCTGCGGGAGCTGCGCCTGCAGCCACGGCAGCGCGGCGCGCAGCTGGGCCACCTTGGCCTCTGAGCGCAGCACGAAGCGCAGCATCATCTCCCCCTGCTGGCTGGCGGTTAGCAGCAGATATTTCAGCTCCCCGCGCTTGCGCGCGACGTTATAGGGGGTTAACCCGGCGCGGGCGATAAAGGGCTTCAGGACGGCAAACAGCGGCGCAAACTCGGCGGGATAGAGCGGGCAGTCGGTGAGATCCACCGGGGTGCCATCGCGATGCAGCATCCCCAGCAGCGGACGCTCAACGCTGCCGCTGACCACCATCTTGGCCTTGTTACGAAAGGCCGTCTCTGGCCCGCTGACCGGCTCGCCCCAGGCAGCGACCGGGATCGCCGCCAGCAGTGTGCGCAGATCAGCCATTTTATCGGCGAGCTGTTGCGGGACCGGCCGCTCCAGCCATTGACAGGAGCGGCAGCGGCCGGCGTCGTAGAGTGCGCAATGCATAATTGACCTTCAAAAATCCAGGGGCGGGGATTGTATCACCGTTATTGCAGGCGGAAAAACCGACGGCAGTTCGTTGGCACAAACAGCAGCGTCAGGACCAGCAGATCCGGCAGTTTTTGCATCACCAGCGAGTGGAAAATCTCCCGTTTTGATTCGCCGGGAATGCTGAACAGTTCCGGATACCCGTAGCCCAGCGACGCCGCCCACAGGTAGCCGGCGGCGATAATCTGCGTCAGCAGATAGACCCAGCGCGCCCAGTTGCGCCCTTTCACCAGCGAGAAGGCGCACCAGATTTCGACAAATACCAGCGCCAGGCTGCCGAGGAAGACCAGCGTCAGGTTCCAGGTCTGGACGCTGCGGTGTATGAATTCGTTCAGCCCCTGCAGGCCCAACAGATTGAGGATCATCAGTAGATCCAGGCCGCGAATCAAAATAATAGCAAAGGCCGCCACCTGCACCAGCGCAGGGACGTTAAGGCGGGCATGCGATGAGCGAGTTTTCGTAAACAATCCCAACGTAATGTCTTCCATGAAAACGGCGCCACAGGGTGGCGCCGACCGGAGGCTGCTGTACCGATTTTAGGTGGTTCAGCCTTGTCTTGCACGCTGGATATCGCGCACTCGCTGCTTTTCTGCGCGGGCCATCAAATACCAGGCGATAAAACCGACAATACCGACCACGCCAAGAATAAGTGTCGCCAGGGCGTTAATCTCCGGATTGACCCCCATGCGCACGCTGGAGAAGACCAGCATCGGCAGCGTCGTGGCACCGGGGCCGGAGACAAAGCTGGCGATCACCAGGTCATCCAGCGACAGCGTGAAGGCCAGCAGCCAGCCGGAGATCACCGCCGGCATAATCATCGGCAACGTGATGACGAAAAAGACCTTCAGCGGCGCAGCGCCCAGATCCATCGCCGCCTCTTCAATGGAGTGGTCCAGCTCGCGCAGGCGCGAGGAGATCACCACCGCCACGTAGGCGGTACAGAAGGTGACATGCGCCAGCCAGATGGTCAACATCCCGCGATCCGACGGCCAGCCGATGGCATGCCCCAGCGCCACGAACAGCAGCAGCAGCGAGAGGCCGGTGATCACGTCCGGCATAACCAGCGGCGCGGTGATCATAAACGCGAAGCCGTTAGATCCGCGAAAGCGCCCAAAGCGTACCATCACCACCGCGGCGATGGTACCGAGGATCGCCGCCGCCGTCGCCGCGCAGGCGGCGATGGTCAGACTCAGCCCCACCGCGCTCATCATCGCGTCATCGTGGAACAGCTCGCTATACCAGCGCGTCGACCATCCGGCCCACACCGTTACCAGCTTCGAACTGTTGAACGAGTAGATCACCAGCATCAGCATCGGGGCGTAGAGGAAGGTAAACCCGAGCACGAGGATCAAAATGCGCCACGGCGAGCGTACTACCGGCAAGTCGTTCATCCCTGCTCTCCCATCTGTTTTTGCTGGTGCTTGTGGAACCACATGATCGGCACGATCAGCAGCAGCAGCATGACAATCGCCACCGCCGAGGCGACCGGCCAGTCGCGGTTATTAAAGAACTCCTGCCATAGCACGCGGCCAATCATAATGCTGTCCGGCCCGCCCAGCAGTTCCGGGATCACGAACTCCCCCACCGCCGGGATAAACACCAGCATGGAGCCGGCGATAATGCCCCCTTTGGTAAGCGGAACGATCACCTGGAAGAAGGTCTTCAGCGGCCGGGCGCCGAGATCCAGCGAGGCCTCCACCAGCGAATAGTCGATGCGGGTCAGCGCGGTGTAGATCGGCAGCACCATAAACGGCAGATAGGCATACACAATACCGATATACACCGCCAGGTTGGTGTGCAGGATCTCCAGCGGCTGATCGATAACCCCTAACCACAACAGGAAGTTATTCAGCACCCCGTTGCTTTTCAGCAGCCCCATCCAGGCGTAGACGCGGATCAAAAATGAGGTCCACGACGGGAGGATCACCAGCAGCAGAAGAATATTACGCGTCGACGGCTTGCTGTGCGCCACTGCCCAGGCCAGCGGATAGCCCAGCAGCAGGCAGCAGATCGTCGAGATGCCGGCCACCTGCAGCGACTGCAGATAAGCTTCAAAATAGAGCGGATCGTCGGTCAGCTGCAGGAAGTTGGCAAAATTGAGGGTCAGCGTCAGCTGACCGTCCGCCCACTCCATCAGATCGGTGTAGGGAGGGATCGCCCGCGCCATCTCGGCAAGACTTATCTTGAACACGATCAGGAACGGCAGCATAAACAGCAGGATCAGCCACAGATAGGGCAGCGCAATCACCAGCTTGCGGCCATGCGCCATCTGCAGGCGCGCCACCCACAGCGCGAAGCCGCCCGGTTTTTTCGCCCCTGACGGGGATTCAACGGTACTCATCGCCCTCTCCTTACACCGTCAGCACAACGCAGCTGTCCGCATCCCAGCATAAACGCACCTCGTCACCCCAGGTGGGCGTCCCTTTCCGATGGCGGTGCTCATTCTGCAGCTGGGCGCTGATCATCTGGCCGCTTTGCAGGCGCACATGGTAGATAGAGAGATCCCCCAGATAGGCGATATGAATCACCTCGCCGACGGCAAAATTGTAGCCGTCCGCCGGCGGTTCATCGCACAGCATGATCTTCTCCGGACGCAGCGCCACCCAGACCGGCACGTTGTCCACCACCGACGCGTCGGGGTCGACCTTCAGCGGGTGCACCAGTCCCGGCGAGCTTAGCACCAGACCATCCTCCAGACGCGCCTTCACCAGCCCTTCAAAGACGTTCACCGAGCCGATGAACTCGGCGCTGTAGCGGGTGGTCGGATGCTCGTAAATCTCTTCCGGTTCGCCAATCTGCACAAACTTGCCGCGGTTCATGATGGCGATACGGCCCGCCATGGTCATCGCCTCTTCCTGGTCATGGGTTACCATCACGCAGGTGACGCCAACGCGTTCGAGAATGTCCACCACTTCGAGCTGCATGCGATCGCGCAGCTTTTTATCCAGCGCCCCCATCGGCTCATCAAGCAGCAGCAGCTTCGGTCGCTTCGCCAGGCTACGCGCCAGCGCGACACGCTGGCGCTGGCCACCAGAGAGCTGATGCGGCTTGCGTTTGGCAAACTCCTGCATATGTACCAGGGCCAGCATCTCCTGCACCCGGGCGGTGATTTCCGCCTTCGGCAGACGATCCTGCTTCAGGCCGAAGGCGATATTCTGCTCAACGGTCATATGGGGAAACAGGGCGTAAGACTGGAACATCATATTGATAGGCCGCTGATAAGGCGGCACGCGCGCCAGATCCACGCCGTCGAGCATAATCTGCCCGGCGGTCGGTTGTTCAAAGCCCGCCAGCATGCGCAGCAGCGTCGATTTCCCGCAGCCTGATGCGCCCAGCAGAGCAAAAATTTCGCCTTTGTAGATAGTGAGACTGACGTCGTCGACCGCGTGCTGGCCATCAAACGACTTGGTTAAGTTACGGATTTCCAGTAGCGGGGTCAGCGCTTTGGGGGCTTTCGCCTGTGGGCGGGGCATTACGTCGTTCAATCGGGTGCTCTCCGGCAAAAAAACGATCACCATATGGTCCGGTGCCATACTTCGTGCTTAACAGTGCATTTGCACCATCCTGGTGCGTCTGCTCGCCGGGCGCGCTGCTATTTCCCGGCGAGTACCGAACTGATTCGGCCCGTTCACCGGGCCGTCAGAGATTATTTGCCACTCTTCACTTTGGTCCACGCGCGGGTGCGCACGCGGTCGATCTTCGGATCCTGCACCTTCAGCGTGAACAGTTTGGCGAATACATCCGCTGGCGGATAAATCGCCGGGTTGTTACGGATCGTCTCGCTGACCAGCGGCGTGGAGGCCTTGTTGCCGTTGGCGTAGAACACCTGGTCGCTGATCTTGGCGATCACATCCGGGCGCATCAGATAGTTAAGGAACTGATAGGCTTCATCTTTATTCTTGGCGTCGGCCGGCATAGCAAAGACGTCAAAGAACGCCAGCGCGCCTTCTTTCGGAATAAAGTAAGAGACGTTGACGCCGTTCTTCGCCTCTTTCGCGCGGTTGGCCGCCTGCCAGACATCCCCTGCCCAGCCGATCGCCACGCAGATATCGCCGTTGGCAAGGTCATTAATATATTGCGAAGAGTGGAAGTAGCGAATGTTCGGCCGCAGTTTCAGCAGCAGGTCGGTGGCCGGGCCGGTATAGTCATCTGCTTTACTGCTGTTCGGATCCTTGCCGAGGTAGTTCAGCACGGTGGCGAAAATCTCTTCCGGCGCGTCGAGGAAGGAGACGCCGCAGCTTTTCAGTTTTTCGAGGTTCTCCGGCTTCAGCACCAGATCCCAGCTATCCACTGGCGCATCTTTGCCCAGCACCGCTTTCACTTTATCCACGTTGTAGCCAATACCCGTCGTCGCCCACAGATAAGGCACCGCGTATTTATTCTCCGGGTCATGCTTGGCGACCAGCTTCAGCACTTCGGGGTCAAGGTTCTTCCAGTTCGGCAGCTTGCTCTTATCCAGCGGCTGGAACACGCCCGCCGCCAGCTGGCGCTCAAGGAAGCTTGCCGACGGTACCACCAGGTCGAAACCGGTGCTGCCCGCCATCAATTTGCCTTCCAGTACTTCGTTGGAATCAAAAACGTCATACACGACTTTAATCCCGGTCTCTTTTTCGAAATTCGCTACCGTGTCCGGCGCAATATAATCAGACCAGTTATAAACATGCAGGGTTTTTTGTTCGGCGGCGAGCGAACCGGCAGAGACGGCCATCAGCGCACCCGTAACCAGACCTGTTAACCATTTTTTACCAAAGGCGGTCATATCTCTTATCCTTCTCAACGCCCGTTAATTTACGGGCTCAAATATACGCATTTCAACGCATGCAAGAATCATGCATATTTTTTCATTGCCTGAGAAAAGGAGAGCGGATCTCTCCCGGAGTGGTTGCTCGCAACTGGAAGCATCGCCAGAATAACTGTAGCCAGAATAAGAGGCTATAGCCCAGGTAAAAAAACGCCTTTTATCAAATTTTTATGCAATAACGGTCTACGTGATAAGCCAAAACGGCCGGAATGGCGGTGAATAATGCTTTAAGAAAAGGTTAAATGCAGAATAAAAGCGGGTAATACGCAGCCGCTGCGGTAGTGGCTGCGCTAATTTTAGGCAGGCTTAGTGAAGAAAATGGTATTGCACGTTTTCCGCTGCCGGCTCTTCTTCTTCGCCTTTGTACAGTAGCTGATTGGCACCGGCTTCGAGGATCACCATCGAGATCTGCTCTTCACTTTGGCGGAAAAACCAGGCGAACTGCTCCAGGGTCACCCCGGGGCCGATGGACAGCGACTGGCAGACCACCAGCTTGGGCAAATTATCGTCCTGAATGTCGATAAACGCCTTCACGGTTAATGAGCTGGCGTTGATGGCCGACAGATCCGCCGACAGCGCCAGCAGGGCAGACGGCTTCACCTCCGCCAGGGCGGAAAAGAGCACCACGTTGTCCACCAGGTCAATTTTGGCATCAAAAATACCGTCGAAATTCTGCATATGCGGCAGGTGCAATGCCTGGCAGGAATCGCACTCAAAAAAGCTGATGCCGATCTCGTCCAGCCAGCGACGTAGCGTATCCAGACCTGGAACGACCAGTGAATCCATAGTGCCTGTGACCTCTTACAGTGGAAAAACGACGCCATAGCTTACGCAAAAAAAGCGCCGCGTACCATGGCCGTCTTGCATCCGGCGGTTAGCCGCCTATTTTCAAACAGAATTCCGGCGTCGCCTGGCGCTCGATCCAGGCGATCATCTTGCCGGCAATATCCACCCCGGTGGTGGTTTCCACCCCTTCCAGCCCCGGTGAAGCATTGACCTCCATCACCAGCGGCCCGCGGGTGGCGCGTAAAATATCGACACCGGCGACGTCAAGCCCCAGAGTTTGCGTCGCCTTGATAGCGATAGCCCGCTCCTCGTCGCTAATCTGCGCCACCGTGGCCACGCCGCCGCGGTGCAGGTTAGAACGAAAGTCGCCCTCTTTTGCCCGCCGTTCGATCGCCGCCACCACCTCATTGCCGACCACCAGGCAGCGAATATCGCAGCCTTTCGCCTCGGCAATATACTCCTGCACCAGGATGTGGGCGTTCAGCCCGCGAAAGGCGTCGATCACGCTCTCCGCCGCCTGACGGGTCTCCGCCAGCACCACGCCGATCCCCTGGGTGCCTTCCACCAGCTTCACCACCAGCGGCGCGCCGCCCACCATGGCGATCAGGTCGCTGGTGTCATCAGGGGAGTGAGCGATGCCGGTCAGCGGCAAATCGATGCCCTGGCGCGCCAGCAGCTGCAGCGAGCGCAGCTTATCACGAGCGCGGGTGATGGCGACGGATTCATTCAGCGGGTAGCTTCCCAGCAGCTCAAACTGACGCAAGGCCGCAGTGCCATAGTAAGTGATCGCCGAACCGATGCGCGGGATCACCGCATCAAAATGCGGCAGCTGGCGACCTTTGTAGTGGATAGACGACGCCACTGGGCTAACGTTCATATAGCAGGAAAGCGGATCGAGGATCTCGATCTGATGACCGCGCTTCTGCGCCGCTTCGCGCAGGCGTCGACATGAATACAGCGTTCCATCCCGGGATAATATGGCAATTTTCATCCTGCACCTCTGCAAAAAGACCCGCTCTGGCGGGCCTCAGCTATCGAACACATTTTCAACCAACTTTCCTGCGGCCGGCGGCGGATAGCACCAGACCGGAGCAGCAGTGTACACGTAATCAGCGCGTTGCCCACCCCTGCTTATGCAGATAGTCGAGAATAAACGGGCGGCTCTCTTTCACGATAGTGCGACGAATATGATCGCTCCAGGTATCACGGCGGGCGTTGCTGCCGCGCGACAGATAATAGTGCGCCAGTTGTTCGTCATACTCCGCCAACAGCGCGTTATCCAGTGGCTGATAGCGGTTCTCATGCACCAGCATGGCCGACGGCATTCGCGGCTTGATGTCCGGGTTATCCGCCGGCCAGCCGAGGCAGAGGCCAAACAGCGGTAGAACATGCTGCGGCAGCGCCAGCAGCTCTGTCACCGCCTCAATGCTGTTGCGCAGTCCGCCGATATAGACGCCCCCCAGTCCGAGGGACTCGGCGGCAATCAGCGCGTTTTGCGCCAGCAGCGCCGTATCAACCACGCCGATCAGCAGCTGTTCCGCCAGCCCCAGCTGCGCCTGCGGGCAAATTTGCAGGTGGCGGTTGAAGTCGGCGCAGAAGACCCAAAACTCCGCCGCCTGCGCCACGTGCTGCTGGCCGCCGGTCAGCGGGACCAGACGTTCACGCAGGGCCGGATCGGTAATGCGAATAATGGAGGTGCACTGTAAAAAACTCGAGGTAGATGCCGCTTGCGCGCTGGCGATAATGGCTGCGCGCTGTTCGTCGCTCACAGGCGCATCGGTGAAGTGGCGGATGGAACGGTGGCTGCACAGCAGCTCAATGGTCGGCGTCATTGCGTTTTTCTCTGTCAGACAATGTTTCAGGCTTAGAAGAGTGCGTTAACTGCGGGGCCACAATCTGCGCCACCCGCCACATGACGGCGATGGCGGCGGGGATCATCAGCAGGATCCCGGCAAAAATCATCACCAGCGCCGCGGTCGGACTGGCCACAGGCGCAGGCAGCCGGACATACTGATTAAGCGAGAGCCAGGCCAGGGTTAATAACCCCATCCCGAGGATCTCAAGCAGCAGAATACTTTTCGGCAATGGGGCAGGTTTTCGCATCACGCCTCTCCGGTTGATAAACGTAGCACACCAGGCAATCCCAGCGCGCCGCCGGGTCAGTATACGGGTTTTGATAGTACGACATTTATCAAACATAGCCGTAAACCATCGAAGCAAAAGGCAGAACCTTCTTTCCCTCCCCGGCCGATGCAGGCATCATAAGCACCATTCGCCATCCGGCAGAGGTTTAAGGAGAGAAGCAATGTTTACCGTTATTTTTGGTCGTCCAGGCTGCCCATACTGCGTTCGTGCTAAAGAGCTGGCAGAAAAACTGACCAACGAGCGTGATGATTTTAACTACCGCTACGTGGATATTCACGCCGAAGGCATCAGCAAAGCTGACCTGGAAAAAACCGTCGGCAAACCGGTTGAAACCGTACCGCAGATTTTCGTCGACCAAAAACACATCGGCGGTTGCACTGATTTTGAAGCCTGGGCGAAAGAAAACCTCGGTCTGTTTGCCTGAGTAGATTTATTTGCTAGATGAATGACTGCGCCAGGCATCAAGCCAGGCGCAGATAAACAAAAAGCACAGCGCCCCAAGCGCGCACCAGAACACAGCGCTCAGCACCCACGCCATCTCCTGCCAGAACGTTCGGTGCGTCACGAAGAATAAGCGCATCGTGACCATACAGACCGGTGCCGCCAGCATCGCGCCCAGCAAAGGACGCAGCACCCGCTGACCCGGAGAGAGACAGCTCGCCGCCGCCCCTGGCAGCAAAAAGAAGAGCAGGCCCAGCTCCGGATTGCCGCTGGCGCGAAAGGCCCCTTTCATATGTAACAACAGCGATAAGCACACCACAATGAACAGAACGAAGCCGCAGATAATACCGGCCCAACTACGCTCAGATTTCACCGTATCCTCCTGATGTCGCCTCTAACTCACGTCCACGTCGCCCAGTCAGATAAAGCATTTCGGCAATCCATGCCAATAACTCCCCGTCCAGCGTAAAAACGATTGTCACTAGCCGCCGCATCCAGGAAGGATTAAACTAGCGGGTATATTTTTGCTGGTTATAACAGGGTGCCAGAATAGGTTCGCCACAATGCGAACACCAGAGCAACCTTAGACCAAATAACCATTTCCTTCAACAACTTACTAGTAAACGAGAAGTTGGCTTTCGTGAATATAAACGTCGCAGATTTGTTAAACGGGAATTACATCCTGTTATTATTCGTTGTACTTGCATTAGGACTATGCCTGGGAAAACTGCGTCTCGGCTCAGTACAACTTGGTAATTCCATTGGCGTTTTAGTCGTTTCTCTATTATTAGGCCAGCAGCATTTCGCGATTAACACCGATGCCCTTAATCTCGGCTTTATGCTGTTTATTTTTTGCGTTGGCGTAGAAGCCGGCCCCAACTTTTTTTCTATTTTTTTCCGCGACGGCAAAAACTACCTGATGCTGGCGCTGGTGATGGTCGGCAGCGCAATGCTGATCGCCCTGGTGCTGGGTAAAGTCTTCGGCTGGGATATCGGGCTCACCGCCGGTATGCTGGCGGGGGCCATGACCTCCACCCCAGTGCTGGTCGGCGCGGGAGACACCCTGCGCCATTTCGGCCTGCCCAGCGATCAGCTGGCGCAGTCGCTTGACCATCTGAGCCTCGGCTATGCCCTGACCTACCTGGTTGGCCTGGTGAGCTTGATCGTCGGCGCTCGCTATATGCCCAAGCTGCAGCATCAGGATCTGCAGACCAGCGCCCAGCAAATCGCCCGTGAGCGCGGCCTCGATACCGATTCAAAACGTAAAGTCTACCTGCCGGTGATCCGTGCCTATCGCGTCGGCCCGGAGCTGGTGGCCTGGGCGGACGGTAAAAATCTGCGCGAACTGGGTATTTATCGCCAGACCGGCTGCTATATCGAACGCATCCGCCGCAACGGCATTCTGGCCAACCCGGACGGCGATGCGGTGCTGCAGATGGGCGACGATATCGCGCTGGTAGGCTATCCGGACGCCCACGCCCGCCTCGACCCCAGCTTCCGTAACGGCAAAGAGGTGTTCGACCGCGATCTGCTCGACATGCGCATCGTCACCGAAGAGATTGTGGTCAAAAACCACAACGCCGTCGGCCGCCGCCTGGCGCAGCTGAAGCTCACCGACCACGGCTGCTTCTTAAACCGGGTTATTCGCAGCCAGATTGAAATGCCTATCGACGACAACGTGGTACTGAACAAAGGCGACGTACTGCAGGTCAGCGGCGACGCCCGCCGTGTGAAAACCGTGGCCGACCGCATCGGCTTTATCTCCATTCACAGCCAGGTGACCGATCTGTTGGCCTTCTGTGCCTTCTTTATCGTCGGCCTGATGATCGGCATGATCACCTTCCAGTTCAGCTCCTTCAGCTTCGGCATCGGCAACGCCGCCGGACTGCTGTTCGCCGGCATCATGCTTGGCTTCCTGCGCGCCAACCACCCAACCTTCGGCTATATCCCGCAGGGGGCGCTGAACATGGTGAAAGAATTTGGTCTGATGGTATTTATGGCCGGGGTCGGACTCAGCGCCGGCGCCGGGATCAATAACGGTCTGGGCGCTGTCGGCGGCCAGATGTTGGCGGCAGGGCTTATCGTCAGCCTGGTGCCGGTAGTGATCTGCTTCCTGTTCGGCGCCTACGTGCTGCGCATGAACCGGGCGATGCTGTTCGGCGCCATGATGGGGGCGCGCACCTGCGCCCCGGCGATGGAGATCATCAGCGATACCGCGCGCAGCAACATTCCCGCGCTCGGCTACGCGGGCACCTACGCCATCGCCAACGTCTTGCTCACCCTCGCCGGGACGCTCATCGTGATCATCTGGCCAGGGCTACAATAAATTTTTTGCGAAAAAAACCGTCACAGGCAGAACTTTTTCTCAGGGCATCAGTCATAAGTAATGCCACTGCTTTTCTTTGATGTCCCCATTTTGTGGAGCCCATCAACCCCGCCACTTCGGTTCAAGGTTGATGGGTTTTTTGTTGCCTGCGTTTCACCCGCATGCACATCTCGCACCGCTTCAGCGCCTCTCTTCCTGCGCCCTCTCCCCTGCCAGCTGCCCGACCATCATGCGGATTGCCGCCTTCGACAACGGTGCGCGATCGGTGACAAAGTGCAAGGTCATCCCTTCAATAAAGGCGTCGAGACCGCGGGCGGTATCGGGGGCAAACCATTGTTCCAGCGTCTGCTGGCTGCGCCGCATCCAGTTTTGCATCACCGCCTTCAGCGCCGGCTGACTGCTGCAAAAAGCATACAGCTGGTACATCAGCTTCATATTACGCGCCGTGGTCACCTGGGCGCTGAAGATCAGCTCAGCAATGGCATCGCAGGCTTGCTCCTGGTTCGTTACCCCAACGAAGCCTTGCTGGTAGTGCGCCGACATCTCGGCAGTAAACAGGCTGAACGCCTCCTCAATTAACGCCTCAATGCCGCTAAAATAGTAGGTCAATGACCCCAGCGGCACATTCGCGCAGGTGGCGATTTTACGGTGCGTTACCGCATGGACGCCGTGCGCCGCGATGGTGTCCAGCGTCGCCTGCAGGATGCGCTCGCGGCGCTGCGGATCGTTCGGTCTACGGGCCATGATTTTCCTCTTCCGGTTTATGTACAAATGTACACATGCTTGCTACTGTTGTCTTCACTCTTCTCGTTTAAGGCGTTTACGGATGACGACGCAATCCTCGCGCAGAGCGCTGCAGCTTCGGCTGTGGGCGCTGTTTATGTTCTTTTTCATCCCCGGCTTGCTAATGGCCTCCTGGGCCACCCGCACGCCGGCGATCCGCGATCTGCTGGCACTCTCCACCGCAGAGATGGGCGTGGTGCTGTTTGGCCTGTCGGTGGGGTCGATGAGCGGTATCCTCTGCTCGGCATGGCTGGTGAAACGCTTTGGTACCCGCAAGGTTATCCGCACCACCATGTCCTTCGCCGTACTCGGCATGCTGGTGCTCAGCCTGGCGCTGTGGATCTCTTCCGCCCCGCTGTTCGCCTTCGGTCTGGCCATCTTTGGCGCCAGCTTTGGCTCGGCAGAAGTCGCGATTAACGTTGAAGGCGCGGCCATCGAGCGGGAGATGAATAAAACGGTGCTGCCGATGATGCATGGATTTTACAGCTTCGGCACCCTGTTCGGCGCCGGGGTGGGCATGGCAGTGACTGGATTCGGTCTGCCTGCCGCCCCGCATATCCTGGCGGCCGCGCTGGTGGCTGTCCTGCCCATCGCCATCGCCATCCGCGCCATTCCCGATGGCACCGGCAAAAATGCCGCCGAAGCCGCCCACGGTGAAGCGAAGGGTCTGCCGGTATGGCGCGACGCGCAGCTGCTGCTGATCGGGGTCATCGTCCTGGCGATGGCCTTTGCCGAAGGCTCGGCCAACGACTGGCTGCCGCTGCTGATGGTGGACGGCCACGGCTTTAGCCCCACCTCCGGCTCGCTGATCTATGCCGGCTTCACCCTCGGCATGACGCTGGGCCGCTTTACCGGCGGCTGGTTTATCGATCGCTACAGCCGGGTGACGGTGGTCCGCGCCAGCGCGGTGATGGGTGCCCTGGGTATTGGCCTGATCATCTTCGTCGATAACCCCTGGGTGGCAGGCATCTCGGTACTGCTGTGGGGCATTGGCGCCTCGCTCGGCTTCCCGCTGACCATCTCCGCCGCCAGCGATACCGGGCCGGACGCGCCCAAGCGCGTCAGCGTGGTGGCGATCACCGGCTATCTCGCTTTCCTCGTCGGGCCGCCGCTGCTGGGCTTCCTCGGCGAACATTTCGGCCTGCGCAGCGCCATGATGGTGGTGCTGGGTCTGGTGATGGTGGCGGCGCTGGTCGCCCGCGCGGTGGCTAAGCCACAGTCTGAACCCGTTATGGAGAACAGCTAATGAGCATCAAACTGATTGCGGTGGATATGGACGGCACCTTTTTAAGCGATGCCAAAACTTACAACCGGCCGCGCTTCCTCGCCCAGTACCAGCGAATGCGTGAGCAAAACATTCGCTTCGTGGTCGCCAGCGGCAACCAGTATTATCAGCTGATCTCCTTTTTCCCGGAGATTGCCCATCAGATCGCCTTTGTGGCGGAAAACGGCGGCTGGGTGGTGAGCGGCAATGAAGACGTGTTCAACTGCCAGCTGCCGGTTCACCATTTCAATGCCGTGGTCGACCATCTGCAGACCCTGCCAAATATCGAAATCATCGCCTGCGGGAAGCGCAGCGCCTACACTCTCAACCGCTATAACGACGCGCTGAAGACGGTGGCGGCGAAGTATTATCACCGCCTTGAACTGGTGGATGATTTTAACCATCTCGATGACACCATCCTCAAATTTGGCCTCAACGTGCCGGACAGCCTGATCCCGGACATTCAGCCGAAGCTGCACGCGGCGCTGGGGGACATGGTCACCGCGGTGGCCACCGGCTACGGCAGCATCGACTTAATTATCCCGGGCGTGCACAAAGCCAATGGGCTGCGCATTTTGCAGCAGCGCTGGGGCATTGAGGATCACGAGGTGGTGGCGTTCGGCGACAGCGGCAACGATATCGAAATGCTGCAGCACGCCGGGTTTGGCTTTGCCATGGCCAACGCCCGGGAAGACGTCAAAGCCGTCGCCCGCTATCAGGCGCCGCACAACAACGAAGAAGGCGTGCTGCAGATTATTGATAAGGTGTTAGATCGCGAAGCGCCGTTCGCCTGACAAGACCCGGATGCGAGCGCATCCGGGTTGAAAACAACTACCCCTGCTGCGAATTGCCGATGCTTTTATCTTTCAGGAAGTAGATCATCAGCCCCAGCCACAGCACCCCGCCCAGCAGGTTAAACAGGCTGAACAGCCCGTTGCCGCCCAGCGCGTAAGCATGTTTGCTCAGCTCGATGCCGACGGTGAAGATTAGCATCTGCAGCATCCCCATCGCCGCCGAAACCGTGCCTTTGCTCATCTCGCTGGCGAACAGCGTTAAGCGCACCAGGCCGGCGTTCGCCAGGCCAATCCCGAAGGCGTAGAAGCTCAGGCCGGCGGTCATCCACAGATACGCATGGGAAGAGACCACGGTCGCCGCTGCGGAGAGGATCAGACCAAACATGATCGGCCAGCCGCCCATGATAATCAGCGAGCGCACGGTCCGGCGCGAAGTCAGACGCGCCAGCACCAGGTTACCGGCAATCAGCGCACCGAAAATCGGCACCTGCAGCATGCCGTACTCATAGCTGGTGGCCTGTTCGCCGCTGATAATAATCACCGGCGACTGGGCAATCCACGCCAGCAGCGGCAGGCTGACAAAGCCGGTGGCCAGCGCGCCGGCGACGAAGCGCAGGTTCTTCAGCACCAGCCGATAGTCGCGGCCCAGCTCTTTGACCGACAGCTTTTCGCCGAGTCGCGTCGCGGTTTCCGGCATCGCCCGCTGCAGGCCGAAGAACGAAATGGCCGCCAGCACGGCGAACAGGACAAACATCATCTCCCACGGCAGGATATGCACCCAGGCGGCGCCCACCAGCGGCCCCAGCAGCGGGGCAATCAGCGCCACGTTAGCCATCAGGGCGGTAATTTTGATACACACCGCCTCCTCGAAGGACTCCTGGATCGCCGCATAGCCCACCGCGCCGATAAAGCACAGGCTGATCCCCTGCAGAAAGCGCAGCAGGGTAAACTGCTCGATGGTCTGCGCCAGCAGCGTCGCCAGGCAGGTAACGATAAACCAGACCACGCCGGTCAACATCACCGGACGGCGGCCAATACGATCCGATAGCGGCCCCAGCAGCCACTGTAAAAACATACCGCCAGCCAGATAGGCGGTCATCGAGGTAGGTACCCACTCGTTGCCCACCTGAAATTCCTGCACCACGGCTAACATGCCCGGCTGAATCATATCGTTGCCGATATAAGTGGAAAACTCGTACAGCACCAGACATAGCGGGAACAACAGCGCCTGCCTTCCGAGGCGGCGGCCTGAAAGCGAATAATTTTGCATGAAATCTCTTATCTATCAAAAATCGCGCAAAGTGTAATGAAACTCCCGGCGCGGAGATAGTGAATTGTGGGTGACACCGCACAATATTGCGCATCCTGCGCCGCGTGCTGGCCCTCCCCGGCTATTCAGCTTGTGTATATATTCCGTTTATGTTTCAGCAATGTGACAAACGATATACTGACGTTTTTCAGGTTGTTAGCACTGAAACCACTATGCAAAATTTCTTAACAACCTGATTTTTAAGACAATGCTGCTTTATCTCTGCGCTGCTTTTTTTTAGAGTAAGCGGCTTATTTGCTCTCGGACCAACAAGCCTGGAAGTCTATGCTGGAAAATATTAATTACGCGCTGTTCGCCCTGCTCAACGCGACACCGGCCTCGCCGCAGTGGGCCATTGAGGTAGCCCTTTTCATCGCCAAAGATCTGATCCTGATCGTGCCCCTGCTGGTGGTGACATTATGGCTGTGGGGACCCGCCCAGCGGCAGATGATATTTAAGCTGATGCTGGCGCTGATGCTCAGCCTGACCGTGTCGTGGGCGATCGGCCACCTTTACCCGCACGATCGGCCTTTTGTCGCCGGCGTAGGCTATAACTTCCTGCATCACGCCGCAGACGACTCCTTCCCCAGCGACCACGGCACCGTCAGCTTTACCTTTGCCCTGGCCTTCCTGTTCTGGCACCGTCTGTGGTCCGGCGCGCTGTTGATGACTATCGCCGCGGCCATCGCCTGGTCCCGCGTCTATCTCGGCGTCCACTGGCCGCTGGATATGGTCGGCGGCCTGCTGGCCGGCATGTGCGGCTGTCTTGGCGCGGCGCTGATCTGGCATACGTTCGGTCCGGCGCTGTACCGTCAGCTGCAGCGGCTGTACCGCCTCTGCTTCTCCCTGCCGATCCGCAAAGGCTGGGTACGCGGCTAAACGCCAGCCGCCGCTGCGGCCACCGCGTGACTAACCCGCAAGCGACAGGTAAAATCCCGCTAACGCCCTGCCCCCGCAGGGCGATTTTAGCGCAGAGGGAATATGGAAACTCGCCGTGACGAACGTATCAGTCAGCTCATTCAGGCACTCAAACGCAGTGATAAGCTGCATCTGAAAGAAGCCGCTTCCCTGCTTGGGGTGTCGGAAATGACCATTCGTCGCGACCTCAACGGCCACAGCGGTCCGGTTGTGCTGCTCGGCGGCTATATTGTGCTGGAACCGCGTAGCGCTACCCATTACCTGCTCAGCGATCAAAAAACCCGGCTGGTTGAGGAAAAACGCCGCGCTGCCCGCCATGCCGCGGCACTGCTGGAGGCCCATCAGATGGCCTTCTTTGACTGCGGCACCACCACGCCGTGGATCATTGACGCCATTGACGATGCCCTGCCCTTCACCGGCGTCTGCTACTCCCTGAACACCTTTCTTGCCCTGCAGGAAAAACCGCAGTGCCGGGCGGTCCTGTGCGGCGGGGAATTTCATGCCAGCAACGCGATTTTTATGCCGTTGAGTCTTGAGGATACCCTCAGCCATCTGAGCCCCGACATCGCCTTTTACTCGGCGGCAGGCATTGACTGCGAGCAGGGGGCAACCTGCTATAACCTGGAAGAGCTGCCGGTCAAGCACTGGGCGATGCGTCACGCCCGCTACCACGTGCTGGTGGTCGACCACAGCAAGTTTGGCAAAGTGCGTCCGGCGCGGATGGGGGCGTTAGCGAAATTTGACGTAATTGCCAGCGACATCTGCCCGGATGACGAGCTGGTGGCGCTGGCGAAGGCGCAACAGATCTCTCTGCTGTATTGAAGACTGCCCGCGCCCCACAAGGCGCGGGCATGGCATCAGGAGAACCAGCTGCCGAACCAGCCGTGCAGTTTCATCAGCACGAAGTCGATCATCCGGCTGAAGAAGCCGCCCTCTTTCACCGGCTCCATGACGATCAGCGGCCGCTGCTCGATGGTTTTATCATTCAGCTTAAAGTCGATAGTCCCGACCACCTGCCCCTTCTCCAGCGGCGCGGTGAGCTGCGGCTGATTTAAGGTGTAGCTGGCTTTCAAGTTCTTCAGCTGGCCCTTCGGCAGGGTGATAGAACCCGCCTCGCCGGCTCCCAGTTTCGCTTCGCTGCTGTCGCCAAACCACACGCGCTGGGTGACGAAGGTGGCATCTGGTTTAATCGGCGTCACGGTTTCATAGAAGCGGAAGCCCCAGGTCAGCAGTTTTTCCGACTCGTTAAAGCGAATGCGGTCGGTTTTGGTTCCCAGCACCACCGCAATCAGACGCATATCGCCCTGAGTGGCCGAAGAGACGAGGTTATAGCCGGCCCCGGCGGTGGTCCCGGTTTTCACGCCGTCGGCGTTGAGATTGGTGCTCCACAGCAGACGGTTACGGTTTGGCTGGCGAATTTTATTAAAGGTGAACTCTTTTTCTTTATGTACCGCGTACTCTTCCGGTACGTCGTGGATCATCGCTTTGGTCAACAGCGCCATATCGCGCGCGGTACTGAACTGCCCCGGCGCATCAAGGCCGTGGACGGTCATAAAGGTGGTATTGGTCAGCCCCATTTTTTTGGCATAGCCGTTCATCAGACTGACGAAAGCATCCTGGCTGCCCGCCACGTAGTCAGCAATCGCAATGCTGGCGTCGTTCCCGGACTGAATGATGACCCCTTTATTCAGATCTTCCACCGAAACCTGCATGCCGGGTTTGAGGAACATCACCGATGACCCGCGCAGGGCCGGGTTGCCGGTCGCCCAGGCATCACGTCCGACGGTCACCATGTCGGTCAGTTTGATTTTTCCCGCTTTTATCGCCTGCCCCACCACGTAGCTGGTCATGATCTTCGTCAGACTGGCCGGGTCGAGTTTTTCATCGGCATTGCCTTCGCTCAGCACCTTCCCGCTGGCATAGTCCATCAGGATCCAGGCGCGAGCGTCAATCGAAGGGGCGTCGGGGAGTTGTTCTGCAGCCTGCACCGCAGGTGCGACAAGAAGTAATAGTGCGCAACCTGCCGCGAGGCCGCGAAGGGAAAAAGCGTCATGCATCATAAGAGCCACCCAAGTATCCTTTCCAAACAAAATATGCCGCACCACTCTGACCGCGCCGCAGCAACCGGTGAGTAAAGCGTACAAATGACCTTAAAGAAACAGCGAGTTGGTAAAGTTTTTAAAGTTTACGCAATAACCTGCCGCTGTGCTTTAATCAGAACAATTTTTTTGATCGCGATTGCCTAAATATTAACTTTATCCCAACATGATCGCCGATCGCGCTGCAACGGCAGTGAAACAAACTCAGGAGCGAAAATGATTACACTGTGGGGACGTAATAACTCGACCAACGTGAAGAAAGTACGCTGGGTGCTGGAGGAGTTGGAACTGCCTTATCAGCAGATCCTCGCCGGGCTGGAGTTTGGTCTCAATCATGACCCGGAATATCTGGCGATGAATCCGAACGGACTGGTGCCGCTGTTAAAGGATGATGCCACCGGGGTGGTACTGTGGGAATCAAACACCATTATTCGCTACCTTGCCGCCCAGTATGGCGTTGACCGTCTGTGGCTGGCCGCGCCGGCGCAGCGCGCGCAAGGGGAAAAGTGGATGGACTGGTCCAACGGTACCCTCTCTCCCGCCCATCGCCCGGTGTTAATGGGCCTGGTCAGGACGCCGCCGGCGCAGCGCGACCCGGCGGCCATCGCCGCGGGGATCGGCGCCTGTGAATCGCTGTTTGCCATGCTCGATGACGAACTGGCCAAAATGCCGTGGCTCTCCGGGGAACAGTTCGGCCTTGGCGATATTGCCGTTGCCCCCTTCGTCTACAATCTGCTGTCGATCCTCGATAGCTGGCAACCGCGGCCCCATCTGCAGCGCTGGTATCAGCAGATTAGCCAGCGTCCCGCCTGGCGCGAAGTAGTGCAGATCCCGGTGACCTGAGGTTAATTCTCCGGACTCAAGCGCAACAGCTCGCCGTTAGACTCGTCGGTTAAAACGTACAGATAGCCGTCGGGTCCCACGCGAACGTCGCGGATACGCTTCCCGCGCGCCTCCAGTAACCTCCCCTCCTCGCGGACCTGATTACCATCAACCGATAAGACGATAAGCGACGTCTCCTTCAGCGCGCCGATAAACAGCTTATGCTGCCACTGGGGAAAAGTCTGCGCCGCGTAAAAGGCCATCCCGCTCACGCCGGGGGAGACCGGCCAGACATACAGGGGAGGCTCGGTACCCGGGGCCGTTTTGCCCTTCGCCTCCGGGATCGGCTGACCGCTGTAGTTAATGCCATGCGTCGCCAGCGGCCAGCCGTAGTTTTTCCCCGCCTGCGGGATGTTAATTTCATCTCCGCCGCGCGGGCCATGCTCATTGAGCCACAGCGCGTCGCTCCATGGGTTCATCGCCATGCCCTGCGGATTACGGATGCCGTAGGCCCAGATCTCCGGCCTGGCGTCGGTCCGGCCGACAAAAGGGTTATCCGACGGGACGCCTCCGGTTTCCGTCAGGCGGACCACTTTCCCCTGCAGCTTGCTGAGATCCTGGGCAGTGGGGCGCTGATTGTTTTCTCCCAGACCGATATACAGATATCCTTTGCCGTCGAAGACCAGCCGGCCGCCGAAATGGTTGCCGACGGAGAGCTTCGGCTGCTGGCGAAAGACCACGGTAAAGTTCGACAGCTGCGTGGCATCCTCGCTTAACCGCCCGTAGCCTACCGCAGTGCCGGCTTTGCCGCTGGCGTCGCTTTCCGCATAGCTCAACCATACCCGCCGTGATTGGGCGAAATCCGGGGCCAGCGCCACATCCAGTAAGCCGCCCTGGCCGTTGGCCCATACCTGCGGCACGCCGGATATCGGTGCCGACAGGCCTTTACCTGGCTGCCAGCGCTTCAGCTCGCCGCCACGCAGGGTAATCAGCATACCCTGATCGTCGGGGAGAAACGCCAGGCTCCACGGATGTGCCAGCCGGTTTTGCAATACCTCAACCCGCACCGCGGCCTGGCTCAGGGCTGGTAGCGCTAAGGCGCTCAATAGCAACAGCAGTGGGATCGGACGCATGGCATTCTCCTTTCGTCAGCTCTGGGCTAAAGGGTAGCCAGCGGGGAAATTTGCGCGGGGATTTTTACATAACCTTTAACAGGGGAAGCGTTCACTTCCCCTGGGTTGCAGCCGATCAGGCATGAGTGATTGGCGCCAATTTATTCAGTTTATGAATATTTGAAGTCAATCCCGTCAGACAGCGTTCTAGCTTCTCTACGTTAACAGCGATGTACAGTGGACAATCATGATGCCCACTCATCAGGCATACTGCCGCTGCGGCGACGGACTCGCCGGCCAGACGAAGGGCCTCCTTTTCCTCCGGTGAAACAATATGCTGCAGGCGCGGCGCCTGCGCACGCATTTCACGGCAAAGCTCAAACAAGTTTTCACGCAGATGGTCATTTTCGCTGACTGACATGTAGCCTTTGGCCTTTCGCAGCTGCAGATAGGCATCAATATCAATATTGGCATTGATGAGCTTCTGCAAAAGGTGGCGGTACAGTCTGTCAACGGTCATCACGGTTCCTCCTCTGTCGTCCTTTACCCTTTCCATAATACGGTTATTTTTTGTGCAAAATGATGCGCCAGGTCAATTATTACCAAGCCTTTAACACCCTTTACAATGTGACAACTTTACGGTTTTGTAGGTTATATAACAAATAAAATGTAATACGATCACAATTAATTCCACAATGAAATCAAATACAGTTTAGTGCCATTTTTGAGTCAATTAGTGCCAATAAGATCACAATACAGCATAAACACAGTTGCACAACTGGCAGTCAGGATGTCATAACAAATAATTAATGTGATACGTATAACACAAAAGAAAAACAGCGAGCGCGTGGCGTACTTCGCTGATAATCTCTCTGCTCGTTTGCAAGGAACTGAACCATGACGTCCGGTAAAAGAAACTACCTTCTGTTGAGTCTTTTCGATTTCCTCTACCTGTTCGCCTGGTCGTCGACCATGGCTTTCTTTGTCATCTGGACCACCCAGCATCTAGGTATCAGCGCGACGAAAACCGGCCTTCTCTATTCGGTGAATGCCTTCATCGCTCTGCTTATGCAGCCTTTCTTCGGCTACATTTCCGATAAGTTCGGCCTGAAAAAACGGCTTATCTGGCTGCTGGTGGCACTCCTACTGCCGGTGGGACCTTTCTTTATCTACGTCTACGCGCCGCTGCTGGTGCATAACTTCTGGTTCGGCGCCCTGCTCGGGGGGATCTATCTGGGGATTATTTTTAATTCCGGCTGTGGGGTGATCGACTCTTACATCGATAAGATTTCTCGCCGCTACCAGTTCGAATACGGTCGGGTGCGGATGTGGGGCTCGTTAGGCTGGGCGGCGGCAGCCTGGATTGTAGGTAAATATATCGACAGCAATCCTAATCTGGCCTTCTGGCTCGCCAGCCTCGCCATCGTCATCGCCGCCATCTGCTTTATGCTGACCAAAATTGAATTAACCGACGCCGATGTGGCGCGAAGCGAGTCGCTGAAGGTCTCCCATGCCCTTGAGCTGGCGAAGAATGGTCAGTTCTGGATGCTGCTGCTCTTTACCCTCTTCGTCACGCAAATTTACGACACTTACGATCAGCAATTTGCGCAATACTTCTCACTGCAGTTCCCGACGCCGGAGGAAGGCAACCGCTGGTACGGGATCCTCGCGTCCATTCAGGTCTGCGGCGAAACCCTGTTCCTCTGCCTGATGCCATGGTTTGTTAACCGGACCGGCGCTAAATGGGCGCTGATCATCGCCGGGTTAATCATGTCGGTACGTATCGTCGGGTCAGCCGTGCCCCTCGGCCCGGTGTGGATTGGTGCGGTGAAAATGATGCATGCCCTGGAGAAACCCTTAATTCTGGTGTCCGTCTTTAAATTCATCGCCGCCAACTTCGACCATAAACTCTCGTCAACCGTCTATTTACTGGTGCTGTTTGTCGCCTCGATCGCCACCGCCATCTACTCCCCGCTGGCAGGCTATCTGTACGATACCATTGGCTTTGCCAACACCTATCTGATCCTCGGCGGCATTGCCGGGCTCTTCACCCTGATCTCCATCTTCACCCTGCAGGATAAGCGCGAACCGAAAAAGCCCGACGCGACCCCCTCAGACGCCGTGACGTCGGCACAATAACCCGCCAGGCCGGGCATTATCTGGTGCGCGCCACTAACGGCTTTTGCAGGAGCGTTTCCAGCACCCGCAGCGGCGAAAGCTGCGGGTTAGTCATCGCGCTTACCGGCAGCAGGAACGTCTGTTCAAGCAGATACTGGCCGCGCATCGCCGCATGCGGGGTCTGATCGGAAAAGCAGATCCAGGTGCTGCCAGCGGCAAAGTCGATCTCCTGCTGTGCCCCCTGTCGTTGGTACTCAGGGGCGCTTTTCATCGCATCGTGCAGGGCCAGCATCAAATGATCGTAATGGCTGCGCCGGGTTTTGGTGATCCCCAGGGCAGACTGCAGCCAGGCGCCAAACGGCGACCAGGGTTTCAGCTGCGGCAGGAAGCGCGCCGCGAGGGTATCGAAATGCTCCCCCGTTCGCCAGGTGCGTGGTTCGCCGCGGGGGTGAATATTGCAAAAGACGCGCAGAATACGCTCACCATTGACCGGTCGTGACGGAAAAGCATCCACATGCAGACGGGAGTCATCTTTGCGCCAGGAGGTCTTCTCCCGCCAGGCGGTGATGGGATGCAGGCGCAGACTGGTTTGCGGATGGTGCAACGCCTCGCCATAGCCTGGCAATAACGCGTCGATCAGCTGCAGCGTCATCTGATGATAACGCGCCAGCAGCCGGGCGACGGCGGCGGTTTTTTGCTGATCGGCAACGCCTTTGAGCGTGCGCGAGTCGGGTTGATAACTGATGTTCTTGCGCCGCGGCGCGACCAGCTCGGGCGTGAGCAACCCCTGCTCCGCCGCGGTTAATGAAAAGGCCAGCTGCGGCAGATAGAGCACATTCCCCTGCTCAAGGGAGCGTTGGATCTGCGGCGGCTGCGGGGGGATCTCCAGATTACTGAACGGCAGGGTGGCAATTGCCACCGGTGCACTTATTGGTGTCATTTCCTTGCCTCTTCTCCTGGCGGTCATCGAGGTGTTTAGTAAAGAAATTGTTATATTTTTGTAGAATACAACGTAAATAACCGCCGTTTTTATCAGGAATGGCGGTTTACGCACAACCAAACCGCCAGGATGCGCTTCAGCCGAGCGCTTTTTCACCATTAACCGCGACGGAGCTATACTCTTTTTCGCAAAGATCTGTAGAATTCCTGCCCTGACCATTCCAATAATTGAACACTTTTTAAGCTATGAGCAATGTCACGCATCAGCCGAAAATCGGCTTCGTCTCCCTGGGCTGCCCGAAAAACCTCGTGGACTCAGAGCGTATCCTGACCGAACTGCGCACCGAAGGTTATGACGTCGTACCCACCTACGACAACGCCGATATGGTGATCGTTAACACCTGCGGCTTTATCGACAGCGCTGTGCAGGAATCGCTGGAAGCGATTGGCGAAGCGTTAAAAGAGAATGGCAAGGTGATCGTCACCGGCTGTCTCGGCGCGAAAGAGGATCAGATCCGCGAAGTACATCCGAAGGTGCTGGAGATCACCGGTCCGCACAGCTATGAGCAGGTGCTGGAGCACGTCCACCACTACACGCCGAAGCCGAAGCACAACCCGTTCCTGAGCCTGGTGCCGGAACAGGGCGTTAAGCTGACCCCGCGTCACTATGCCTACTTAAAAATCTCCGAAGGCTGCAATCATCGCTGCACCTTCTGCATTATTCCGTCTATGCGCGGCGACCTGGTGAGCCGTCCGATTGGCGAAGTGCTGGCGGAAGCCAAACGCCTTGCTGACGCCGGGGTGAAAGAGCTGCTGGTCATCTCGCAGGACACCTCCGCCTATGGCGTCGACGTTAAGCACCGCACCGGTTTCCACAATGGTATGCCGGTGAAGACCAGCATGGTCAGCCTGTGCGAAGAGCTGGCGAAGCTCGGCATCTGGGTGCGCCTGCACTATGTCTACCCGTACCCGCACGTTGACGATGTGATCCCGCTGATGGCAGAAGGCAAAATTCTGCCGTACCTCGATATTCCGCTGCAGCACGCCAGCCCGCGCATCCTGAAGCTGATGAAGCGTCCAGGTTCCGCTGACCGTCAGCTGGCGCGCATCAAGCAGTGGCGTGAAATCTGCCCGGATCTGACCCTGCGCTCCACCTTTATCGTGGGCTTCCCGGGGGAAACGGAAGACGATTTCCAGATGCTGCTCGACTTCCTGAAAGAGGCGCGTCTCGACCGCGTCGGCTGCTTCAAGTACAGCCCGGTTGAAGGCGCCACCGCCAATGAGCTGGCGGACCAGGTGCCGGAAGAGGTGAAAGAGGAGCGCTGGAACCGCTTTATGCAGCTGCAGCAGCAGATCTCTGCCGAGCGTCTGCAGGAAAAAGTGGGTCGCGAAATCCTGGTGCTGGTGGATGAAGTTGATGAAGAAGGCGCCATTGGCCGCAGCATGGCCGACGCCCCGGAAATCGACGGCGCGGTCTACCTGAACGGCGAAACCCGCGTTAAGCCGGGCGACGTGGTGCGGGTGAAAGTCGAGCACGCCGACGAATACGACCTGTGGGGAACCCGGGTCTAGTCCAGCTTCCCGGATAGCGGCTTAGTGCATTCCCAGCCTACGGGGTCCTCCCGTAGGCTCCCCCCCCAGGCCCGCGCAAGCACAGCGCCGCCGGGCAAGCATTGATTACTTCCAGGCAGACCTGTTACATCGTTATTTTGCCGGGTGGCGCTACGCTTACCCGGCCTACAGTGCGTGCGATCTGTCGTTAATTTATTCACCATTGTTGCTGAAACTGCCGGTGC
>NZ_JBMAXV010000038.1:0-48237 GCF_048589245.1 Klebsiella sp. 10982 | reverse complement strand
ATAAAACAGTATCTACATAAAATACAAACCGCTCCGTTCGTAGCCCCGCTAAGCGTAGCGCGAGCGGGGGATAGTTCCCGGATAGCGGCTGGCGCTTTATCAGGGCTACTCAATCAAGCGTGGACTCGCTACCGCCAGGCGGCGAACTGTTCATCGTCGAGGTAGGCCTCGACCAGGGTTTTTGCCAGCGAATATGAACCGATCAGCGGGTGCGCCATCAGCGCCCGCACCGCCAGCGATTTATCCTGCTGCAGGATCGCCGCCACCGCCAGCCGCTCATATTCTTTCACACAGGAAATCATATTCTTCTGCGCCACCGGCACCTTGACTGGCGTTACCGGCTTGAGGCCGTCCCGGCTCAGGTCGCAGCTGATCTCGATCACGTCGTCCGGGCGTAAAAAATCGAGCGTGCCATTATTCTGGATCGATACCACGATCCGCTTGGTGGTGGTGCTGTTCACCGCTTCCAGAATATCCAGCGCCACCCCGGCATAGCCGCCGGTGTCCGGCTCTTCGATAAACTGGCGCAGCGTCAGCGGTTCGCGGGTGTGGAATTTCTCCTGCTGCGACTCGTTTTGCATATAGCTGTTTTCCCGGCGCAGGTAATGCTGCATCCAGATGGTGAAGGCGGCTTCCGGCTGCGTTCTGGCATCCACGGTGCGCAGCGCCTCGCGCATCTCATGATTGATGCGGGCGATCTGCTCTCCGCGCGTCTCGCCGGCCTCCTGAATCGCCTTCAGCGCTACCTCTCGGTAGTAGTAATAATAGAGATATTCATTGAGCAGTTGATTATCGCAAAGCCGTACCAGCTCGGGTGAGAAGTACTGCATCGCCGTCTTCTGATACAGTTCCGGGCTGGCAATCAGCCGTTCAGTCACCTCTTCTCCGCGTACGGTGAAATGGGTAAACCATGAGAAATGGTTCAGCCCATAGCATTCCACGCTGAGGTCGCGCTCCTCACAGCCAAGGATCGCGGGCAGTTCACGAATTAGCTCGGAGGGAGCGTCGCAGATCCCATAGACCCGGCGCTTAAAGCCGGACTTGACGATCGCTTCTGTCACCAGGCCGGACGGGTTGGTAAAGTTAAACAGAATGGCGTCTTCGGCGGCATGTTCTTCGATCAGCCGGCAATAGCGAAGGATCGCCGGGATCGAGCGCATGGCCATGGCGAAACCGCCGGCGCCGGTGGTCTCCTGGCCGAGAGTGTTATGGGCAAGCGCAATGCGCTCGTCGCGAATGCGGCTTTCGTCACCGCCAACCCGCAGAGTGGTAATGATATAATTGGCGTTCTGCAGCGCCGCGACCGGGTCGGTGGTGGTACTAAACTGAATATCCGGGCGAATGGTATTAAATACATAGCGGGCAATTTCGCCAAATACCGCCAGATTATCAGCAGAGTTATCGAGAAAAACCACTTCCGTTAAACCAATGCGGTGAGCGTTATAGGCCAGAGATTTCGCTAAAAATGCAGAGCGAACGCCGCCCCCGCCTAATACGGTTAATTTCATACAAACTCCTCATTAATTTTCTGCTAACCAGTTATCAACCCGGGAACGTACCTGTCCCACTTTGACGCCATAAATAACCTGAACTTCATTACGATTGCGTACCACGCCATTAGCGCCGGTCTTTTTTAATTGCGCGTCATCAACCCGCGCCATATCGTGCACAGCCACACGCAGACGAGTAAAACAATTATCAACGGAGACAATATTCTCCTTGCCCCCGAGACCGCGAATAATGTCATCAGTGACCGACTGCGGTTGTGCGACCTTCTGGCGGTACTCTGCTTTGCTGTAGAGCTTCACGTTTTCGTCATCTTCCCGACCCGGCGTTTTCAGGTTCAGCTTCACCACCAGGGTGCGGAAAATCACGTAGTAGACGGCAAACTGGCCGATACCGATCAGGACATATCCCGGCCAGCGGGTTAAAGAGACCGGCAGCGGCAGGTTATAGATCAGAAACTCAATCAGGCCCGATGCCCCCCAGGGACGCACGGTGAAGATGTCGCAAATCGCCTGCGAGGCGGCGGTTAACGTCGCGTGGATCACCCACAGCAGCGGCGAGACAAACAAGAAAGTAAACTCAATCGGTTCGGTGATGCCGGTCAGCATCGAGGTGATGATCGCCGGCAGAAGAATCGCCTTCGCCAGCGCTTTTTTCTCCGGCTTCGCGGTGTGGTAGAACGCCAGCGAGGCGCCGGCCAGGCCGAAAATAGTGGTCATCCCCTGCTGCGAGAAGCGTAAGGCTTCATTCATCACCGGGGTCAGATCTGGATGGCGCATATAGGCAAGGAAAATGGCCTGGGTGCCGGAGACGACCTGGCCGTCCACGTTCAGCGTGCCGCCAATCTGGGTGAGCTGGAACGGGGACCAGACGAAATGGTGCAGACCGGTCGGGATAAGAAATTTTTCAAAGAAACCATAGACGAAGACCCCGGCGACCCCGGCATTTTTCATAAAGCCGGTGAGGGCGGAGATGCCATGGGTCATAAAAGGCCAAATCCAGGTAAAGGCGATAGCATAGAAGATAACCACCGGCGTCATTGCCACCAGCGTCAGCTTGGCGCCACCGTACATCGACAGCGCGCCGGGCAGCTCAATGGCAGAGACTTTATTGTGCACCCACGCAATGGTGCAGCCGAGAATAATGCCAAGGAAAACACCCATATCCACCACCACAAAGCCCAATAGTTGGGTTTGTCCGGTGCCATAATATTCACCGTTAATTTTTTCGGCGAGTCCGTGAGTATGTTCCAGCCAGGAGTGGTTGGCGCCAAGAAACATAATAAAGCACATCACCGAAACCAGCGCGACTTCAGTTTTTTTATCTTTTGCCAGGCCATAGCTAATGCCAACGCAAAACAATAAACCAAGGTTGCCAAATAAGGGCCAAAAGGTGTCGCCGAGCATCTGCCCAAGCTGGTGTAAGAAACTGGTTTCTGCAATTAATGTCGGATTAGTTAATACTGAACTGAGGGCCAGAATTAAGCCAATGACCGGCAAGAACAATACGGCGCCGATCATGGCCCGGGAGAATTTTTGCATATTCTCCATAATACGCTGACGTATTTCAGGCATGATTGATCCTTTTATATTTGTAAGTACAGGGAGCAGCTTATTTTTATCGACTTCCAGTATTTTGGTTATAGCAACTCTGATATTTGAAAGGAACCTGTGGCGGTAAATAGGTACAAATAGCCGCGTATTGCACACAGGTTTCAGGATCTTCACCCTATCCCTTTCCCTGAAAGGGAGAGGGGTAGCCAGAGCGGAGTGTTGCAGGGAAGTGTTCCCTCTCCCCGCAAGGGAGAGGGCCAGGGTGAGGGGACTTTACTGCGGCGCGGCGGGGGCGGTGTTGACCTCGCCGTTGCGCATGGTTTGCGCGACCTGCTGTTTCTCCATATTCACGGCGCTGAGCTGTCCGTTAACCGTCGGCTTGAGCGGGGCATCGGCCTGCACGCTGCCGCTGGCGGTCAGCTGGAGATTACCATCTCCGCTAATGGGCAGAGCGGGCCAGCCCCAGGCCTGCAGAATACCCAGCGGCACGCCGCGGCCGTTCAGGCTGAGATTGACCTGGCGCTGGGGCAGCTGCGACACCGCTGCGGTGGCCTGCAGAATGCCGCGCTCGGTGAAGGCGCTGAGCTCGGTAATATTGACCGTCGACACCGTGGCGCTCAGCTTAAGTGACGGGCGGCGCACGTCAACTCGGTTAAAGGTCGCCGCCGCGGCGTTCAGCGTCGCGCTGCCGTTCCATACCCCCCAGTTGCCGTTTTTCACCAGCTGCAGCTCGCCGCCATAGCCGTCGAGAGCGGTTATTTGCCACGGGAAGGCAGGATCCACATCGATGATCAGGTTGCGGCTGGCGCTAAATTTTTTCAGCGTCAGGCTTTGCAGCCAGGCTGGCAGCGGTGCCATCCACAGCTGTTTCCAGTTCGCCGGCAGCGTGTACTCCAGCCCGGCAAAGGCGGTATCGTCGAGCACCAGGGCGTTCCCGGCGCGCAGCCAGTTGCCGGAGGTGCGCACCATGCCGCCCTCCCAGCGTGAGGTAAATTGGCGCAGCGCAATGCCCTGCGGAGAGAATTCGGCGTTGAGGATCGGGTCGAAGAAGTGCAGCGAGCCGTAGATAAATTCGCTGGCGTTCATCGACAGCGTGCCGTCCTCGCTCTGCCAGCCGCCGTGGCTAAGCGTCAGGTTGCGCAGGCTCAGGTCGAGGTCGGTTACCGCCCAGTCCGGCCCCTGCAGGCGGGCGTCGGTGATATCCAGGCGGCCAATCTGCAGAGAAGGGACGGTGGTCAGCGGGGCGAAAAAGTCGGCCAGCGAGGCGGCGCTTTGCAGTCGAATCTCGTTGAGCTGGAGGTTATCCACCCGCCAGCTGCCGTCGGCGCTGCGTTTCGCATTGCCGGTTAAGGTGCCGCGGGCGACATCGGCGCCGAGGGTGGAGAGGGTGACCTCGCCCTGATCAATCTTACCCTGAATCAGAACGTTGCTGGCTTCGACGCCATTGAGGGTCATCGAGCCCGCACTCATCTGGATCTGCGCCGTTTTCCCCAGCACATTGCCCGCTTCCGGCGTCCATGGGCTGACGCCGCCGGTGACGCGCTGCGCGCTGAGCGCCCAGCCGGTTTCCGGGCTGTTGAAAGCCATATTGCGCAACATCAACCGGTCGGCAGCGAACGGCAGGTCGGCAGAGTGGGGCGACAGATTCAGGGTGCCGCCGTTAAGCACAATCTCATCTGCATGCAGCGGATCGCTAAACTGGCGGGTGCTGAAGCCAATATCGACCGTTTTTGCCACCAGGGTTGCCGGCTTGCCTTCCCGGCCAAAGGTGACGTTTTGCAGCTGCACATGAAGAGGAGAGGAGAAATCGTGTTCCATCGCATCAAAGGAGACCTGCCAGCCGGTGCCATTGCTCAGCCAGGCGCTGGCCTGGCGGGCGCCCCAGTGGGTTTGCAGCAGGAACCACGCGCCAATAATGACGAGCAGCAGAGCGACTAGCAGCCAGAGAATCAGCTTTCCAAGAAATTTCATGGTCTTCCATTCTGTGAGATGCACATAACCGTGTTATGCCCGATTTAGGCGCACTTCTCAAGGCAGGCGTGGTTTATTTCGGTGATGGGGCGGTGGCCGAGGGCAACGCTGGCGCGTCCCGGCCGATGCTACGACCGGGAGCGCGTCAGATCAGGCTTTTTCTGGCGGGAAAATTAAATTCAGAACAATCGCCGTGATACCGCCGGCGGCGATGCCGGAGGAGAGCAGGTTCTTCAGCCAGTCCGGCGCGAACTGCAGGATCAGCGGCTGCTGCGATACGCCAAGACCCACCGCCAGCGACAGGGCGATAATCAGGATCGCCCGGCGGTTCAGCGGCTCGCGGGAAACGATGCGCACGCCGGATGCGGCAATGGTACCGAACATCACCAGCGTCGCGCCGCCAAGTACCGGCTCAGGAATATGCTGCACAAAGCCGCTTACCGCTGGGAACAGGCCGAGCACAATCAGCATCAGCGCCACCACAAAGCCCACATAGCGGCTGGCGACGCCGGTCAGCTGGATCACGCCGTTGTTCTGGCCGAAGCAGGAGTTCGGGAAGGTATTGAAAACGGCGGAAACAAAGGAGTTCAGGCCGTTAGCCAGCACGCCGCCTTTCAGGCGTTTCATATACAGCGGACCGGAGACCGGCTGTTCGGAGACGTCGGAGGTGGCGGTGATGTCGCCGATGGTTTCCAGGGAGGTGATCATAAATACCAGCATCAGGGGCAGCAGCAGGCTCCAGTCGATGCCGAGGCCATAGTAGAGCGGCGTCGGGACGGTGATGAGGCTGCTGTTGGTTGAGGCGGTGTTGGCCGGCAGCATATCGAGGAACCACGCCGCCAGATAGCCCGCCGCCATGGCGATCACCAGCGAAGCGATGCGCAGGTACGGGTTGCGCTGGCGGTTGAGGATAATAATCAGCGCCAGCACGATGCCCGCCAGCAGCAGGTTCTTCGGCGCGCCAAAGGTATGGTCGGCCATCGCCGCGTAGCCACCGCCGATGGAGGTCAGTCCGACCTGAATCAGCGACAGGCCGATAATCATCACCACCACGCCGGAGACCAACGGGGTAATGATGCGGCGCGCGAGGTGCAGGACGCGGGAGAGGACCATTTCCGTGCAACTGGCCAGCATCAGGGTGCCGAACAGGGCGGCCATCATGGTCGGAACGTCGGCGCCGCCGGTTTTCAGCGCGGTGCCGCCCATGATCAGCGGGGCGACAAAGTTGAAGCTGGTGCCCTGAATGGAGAGCAGCCCGGAGCCGACCGGGCCCCAGGCTTTGATCTGGATAATAGAGGCGACGCCGGAGGCGAACAGCGACATGCTGATGATGTGTTGGGTATCTTGCGCCGGGAGACCGAGAGCCTGACAGATTAACAGCGCCGGGGTGATCACCGCGACAAACATCGCCAGCAGGTGCTGGAAGGCGGCGAACAGGGTTTGCGGAAGCGGCGGGCGATCTTCGAGGCGGTAGATTAATTCGCTGGCTGGTTTGTGCGCAACCGGTTGCGCATTTTCTGACTCTGCGGTGTTAACGGACATCACAAGCAATCCCAAGGTGGCAAAGCGGGGATTTTATCGGACTGTAGACCAAAAGCAAACGTTTGCCAGCGTTTAGTCATTAAAATTTATGCCATGAATATGCGCAACGGGATTATTAACATTTTGTATGCTAAATCGCATCATTCAGGATACAAAATATCTTTTTCTGTCATTTTTTCCGCCGTTCTGCGTAAAATCCCCCTCTGACTCCTCATGATGAGAAGCTAAAGACACCAGGAATATCGTCGCGTGTGAATGGATCATGCGCCCATAAGGAGCTTTTTATGTTTCACCTCGATACCTTATCGACGCTCGTTGCCGCAACGCTTGTGCTGTTACTCGGCAGAAAACTCGTACAAACCGTTCCCTTCCTCAAGAAATATACCATTCCTGAACCCGTTGCCGGTGGTCTGCTGGTGGCGCTGGCGCTGCTGGTGCTGAAAAAAAGCATGGATATCGAAATTGATTTCGATATGAGCCTGAAAGATCCGCTGATGCTGGCGTTCTTCGCTACTATCGGCCTTAACGCCAACCTCGCCAGCCTGCGGGCGGGCGGCAAAGTGCTGGGCACATTTCTGATCGTGGTGGTCGGCCTGCTGCTCCTGCAGAATGCCCTCGGTATCGGCATGGCGAAGCTGCTGGGGCTGGATCCGCTAATGGGGCTGCTGGCCGGATCTATTACCCTTTCCGGCGGCCACGGCACCGGGGCGGCATGGAGTAAGCTGTTCGTCGAGCGCTACGGTTTTGCCAATGCCACCGAAGTGGCGATGGCCTGCGCGACCTTTGGCCTGGTGTTGGGTGGTCTGATCGGCGGCCCGGTGGCGCGTTATCTGGTGAAACACTCTTCCTCACCGGACGGGACCCCGGACGATCAGATGGCGCCGACCGCCTTTGAAAAGCCCGACGTAGGGCGGGTGATCACCTCGCTGGTGCTGATTGAAAGTATTGCCCTTATCGCTATCTGTCTGACGGTGGGTAAGGTTGTTGCGCAACTGCTGGCGGGAAGCGTCTTCGAGCTGCCCACCTTCGTCTGCGTATTGTTTATCGGCGTGATCCTCAGCAACAGCCTGGCGCTGGCGGGGCTGTATCGGGTGTTCGATCGCGCAGTATCGGTGCTGGGTAACGTCAGCCTGTCGCTGTTCCTCGCCATGGCGCTGATGAGCCTCAAGCTGTGGGAGCTGGCTTCCCTGGCGCTGCCGATGATTATTATCCTGGCGGTGCAATCAGTGGCGATGGCCCTGTATGCGGTGTTCGTCACCTACCGGATGATGGGCAAGAATTATGATGCCGCGGTGCTGGCGGCGGGCCATTGCGGCTTTGGTCTGGGCGCAACGCCGACGGCGATTGCCAATATGCAGGCGATTACCGACCGTTTTGGCCCGTCACATATGGCCTTCCTGGTGGTGCCGATGGTGGGGGCGTTCTTTATCGATATCGTCAACGCGCTGGTGATTAAGCTGTACCTGCTGCTGCCGATGTTTGGCTGATAAAAAACCCGGAGGCGGTGCTGCGCACCTGTCCGGGCTACAAGATCGTGCTGTTTGGGGTTTTGTAGCCCGGCTAAGGCGTTTACGCCGCAAGCCGGGAATACCTTCACAATCTTACGCTTCGTCGTGCTCTTCCCACGCTAACGCGCGTTTTACCGCTTTCTTCCAGCCGCTGTAACGATAGTTGCGCTCGGTGGTTTCAATCCCCGGGCGGAATTCGCGCTCAATCACCGCTTTTTCCTGCAGCTCGTCCAGATTCTGCCAGAAGCCTACCGCCAGGCCGGCCAGGTAGGCCGCGCCCAGCGCCGTCACTTCGCGCACTTCCGGCCGCTCGACGCGGGTGCCGAGGATATCGGACTGGAACTGCATCAGGAAGTTGTTGGCCACCGCGCCGCCGTCCACGCGCAGAGCGTGCAGGCGAATACCGGAGTCAGCCTGCATTGCTTCCAGCACGTCGCGAGTCTGATAGGCGATAGACTCCAGGGTGGCACGAATAATGTGGTTCGAGTTCACGCCACGGGTCAGGCCGAAGATCGCGCCGCGGGCGTACGGGTCCCAGTAGGGTGCGCCAAGGCCGGTAAAGGCCGGTACCACATACACGCCGTTGGTGTCCTTCACTTTGGTGGCGAAGTACTCGGAGTCGAACGCATCGCTGATGAGCTTCATCTCGTCGCGCAGCCACTGAATAGACGCGCCGGCCATAAACACCGCCCCTTCCAGGGCATAGTTCACCTCGCCGCGCGGGCCGCAGGCGATGGTAGTCAGCAGACCGTGAGTAGAGGTAACCGCTTTTTCACCGGTGTTCATCAGCATAAAGCAGCCGGTACCGTAAGTGTTTTTCGCCATCCCTTCTTTGACGCACAGCTGGCCGAACAGGGCCGCCTGCTGGTCACCGGCGATCCCGGCGATAGGAATACGGGTCCCGCCTTTACCACCGATGTTGGTCTGGCCGTACACTTTGGATGACTTACGTACTTCCGGCAGCATGGCACGCGGGATGTCCAGCGCGTCCAGCATCTTGTCGTCCCAGTCCAGGTCGTGGATGTTGAACAACATGGTACGTGAGGCGTTGGTGTAGTCGGTGACGTGCACGCGGCCCTGGGTCATCTTCCAGATAAGCCAGGTGTCAACGGTGCCGAACAGCAGCTCGCCGCGTTTCGCACGCTCACGGGAACCTTCGACATGGTCGAGGATCCATTTCACCTTGGTGCCGGAGAAGTAGGGGTCCACCACCAGGCCTGTGGCCTTGCGGATATACTCTTCCATTCCGTCACGTTTGAGCTGCTCGCAAATCTCCGCGGTACGGCGGCACTGCCAGACGATAGCGTTGTAAATCGGTTTGCCGGTCTCGCGTTCCCACACCACCACGGTCTCACGCTGGTTGGTGATACCGATGGCCGCGATCTGATCGGAGCTAATATCCGCTTTGGCCAGCGCTTCGACCAGCGTCGAGCTTTGGGAAGCCCAGATTTCCATCGGATCGTGTTCGACCCAGCCCGGCTTAGGATAAATTTGTTCAAATTCTCGCTGGGAGACGCTGACGATATTGGCATCATGATCCATCACAACGGCCCGGGAGCTGGTAGTGCCCTGGTCAAGCGCAACGATATATTTTTTGTCGGTCATAGTCGGTGTCCCGTAGTCAAATTACAGCGAAGCTTTATGTTGAGTGGGCGAAGAGGAGGGGCTCTGTTGCTCTTCTTCCACGCAGGTGTCGCAAGGCAGGTGGCGGCCAATCAGCTTACGATAGCTGAATGCGCCCAGCGCGGCGCCGACCACCGGTGCGCACAGCGGCACCAGGAAATAAGGAATATCTTTGCCGCCGGTGAAGGCGACGTCGCCCCAGCCGGCCAGCCAGGCGAAGGCTTTCGGGCCGATATCACGCGCCGGGTTCATGGCGAAGCCGGTCAGCGGTCCCATGGAGGCGCCAATCACCGCAATCAGCAGGCCGATCAGCAGCGGGGCAAGCGGGCCACGCGGCACGCCGTTGCCATCGTCGGTCAGCGCCAGGATGACGCCCATCAGGATAGCGGTAATCACCATCTCTACCGCGAAGGCCTGCACAAAATTGATATGCGGGTTCGGATAGGTGGAGAAGATGCCGGCCAGATCGAGGCTTTCCACGCTGCCGCGGACCATATGGTGGGTGGTTTCATAATCGAGGAAAAGATTGTAATAAAGCCCGTAAACTAATGCCGCAGCGCAAAAGGCGCCAGCGAATTGCGAAATGATAAAAGGGACCACTTTGCGGCCATCGAAGCAGGCGAACAGCCAGAGCGCGATAGTTACCGCAGGGTTAAGGTGTGCACCGGAAACCCCGGCGGTCAGGTAGATCGCCATGGCGACGCCCAGACCCCAGATGATGCTGATTTCCCATTGCCCGAAGCTGGCTCCCGCGACCTTGAGCGCAGCCACGCACCCAACGCCGAAAAAGATCAACAACCCGGTACCGAGGAACTCTGCGATGCACTGGCCTTTTAAGGTTGATGTTTGGCTCATAATCGAATCCTGAAGCGTGGTGATGATTATTGTATGTAGGGTGGTCACAGACGACCATATTGCCATGTAGGCATAGTGTTAATTTATCGTTAACGAGCAAAAACGAGAAATATCGAACTTCAAATGTGTGTACCGCGTCAAGAAAATGAGCGTTTTCGCGCCATTCGCGCGCATTGGGACTTCTGCCGGAGCGTTTCACCTCGCATTTTGTTAACCATAAAATTAACAATGACTCATGAAGTACGAGCGAACTGCGCTGAAAGCACCAGGTAAAGACTGAAAAGTGTTGCAAACCGCAATCTGCGCGGCTTGCCGCTGGACAGGGGCGGCGGGGATTCATACAATCGACGATAACACCGCTATGTGCGCTAATTTTCGTTAAGGCGGGACCGCGTATACGAAACACGAGTTTCTATCAACGCCTTGCAAGTTCAGGAGAGGTATGACGATGTCATTAGAAGTGTTTGAGAAATTAGAATCTAAGGTTCAGCAGGCGATTGATACCATCACTCTGTTGCAGATGGAAATCGAAGAGCTGAAAGAAAAGAACAACACCCTGGTGCAGGAAGTTCAGAGCGCGCAGCATGGTCGTGAAGAGCTGGAGCGCGAAAACAGCCAGTTGAAAGAGCAGCAGCAGGGCTGGCAGGAACGTCTGCAGGCGCTACTGGGCCGCATGGAAGAAGTCTAATCGTGTCGCGCCCTCTCCCGTCCGGGAGGGGGCAATCCTCCCTCACCGCTTTATATCCACAAGTTATAGCCAATCTTTTTTTATTCTTTAATCATTGATTCGCTTTCTGGCACGCTTAGTCCATCACAACACACATAAAGAGAGCGGTGCGATGAATAAGTGGGGCGTAGGGTTAACTCTGTTGCTGGCATCCGCCAGCGTTCTGGCAAAAGACATTCAGCTATTAAACGTATCTTATGATCCAACGCGCGAGCTGTACGAACAGTACAACAAAGCGTTCAGCGCGCACTGGAAGCAGGAGACCGGCGACAACGTGGTGATCCGCCAGTCGCACGGCGGCTCCGGCAAACAGGCGACCTCGGTAATTAACGGTATTGAAGCGGATGTGGTCACGCTGGCGCTGGCCTATGACGTAGACGCCATTGCTGAACGCGGCCGTATCGATAAAAACTGGCTGAAACGCCTGCCGGATAACTCCGCGCCGTATACCTCCACCATCGTGTTCCTTGTCCGCAAGGGCAACCCGAAACAGATCCATGACTGGAACGATCTGATCAAACCGGGCGTGTCGGTCATCACCCCGAACCCGAAAAGCTCCGGCGGCGCTCGCTGGAACTACCTGGCGGCCTGGGGCTATGCCCTGCATCAGAACCATGGCGACCAGGCGAAAGCTCAGGAATTCGTCAAGGCGCTGTATAAAAACGTAGAAGTGCTGGACTCCGGCGCGCGCGGTTCGACCAATACCTTCGTAGAACGCGGTATCGGCGATGTGCTGATCGCCTGGGAAAACGAAGCGCTGCTGGCCACCAACGAACTGGGTAAAGACAAGTTTGAAATCGTGACCCCGAGTGAGTCGATTCTCGCTGAGCCGACCGTTTCGGTGGTTGATAAAGTCGTGGATAAGAAAGGCACGCGCCAGGTGGCGGAAGCGTACCTGAAGTATCTCTACTCGCCGGAAGGCCAGGAGATTGCGGCGAAGAACTTCTACCGTCCGCGCGATCCGAATGTGGCGAAAAAATACGCCAATGAGTTCCCGAAACTGAAGCTGTTTACCATCGATCAGGAGTTCGGCGGCTGGACGAAAGCGCAGAAAGAGCACTTCTCCAACGGCGGCACCTTCGACCAGATTAGCCAGCGTTAATCCTCGTGTCCCTGCTTGCGCTATGCTTAGCAGGGCTACAGTTCTGCACCGTGCGGTAGCCCGGGTAAGGCGCCAGCCGCTACCCGGGGATCCCTGCTTGCGCTATGCTTAGCAGGGCTACAGTTCTGCACCGTGCGGTAGCCCGGGTAAGGCGCCAGCCGCTACCCGGGGATCCCTGCTTGCGCTACGCTTAGCAGGGCTACGGTTTTTCGCCGTCTGGTAGCCCGGGTAAGGCGTCAGCCGCTACCCGGGAAAACGCCTCACCCGCCATCTGTTTTCATTTAGTCATCAAATTACGTTACTCTTCCGCTTCAGGCTTAACAGGGAATGAAAATGAGAAGAGTAAGATACTTTTTGCTGGCACTGCTGGTGGCGATCCTCGCGGCGCTGGCGGGCGGCTACTACTGGCTGCACTCTGGCAACCCGGACGCGTTGCGCAAGATTGTTCTGCAGCAGTGCGTTCCCCATCAGCAACAGCAGCAAAACCCGTCGCCGTGCGCGGAAGTGAACCTCAAGGGCGGCTATGTGCTGTTTAAAGACCGTAACGGCCCGCTGCAGTATTTGCTGATGCCGACCTACCGCATCAACGGCACCGAAAGCCCGCTGCTGCTGGACCCGTTAACGCCGAACTTTTTCTGGCAGGCCTGGCAGGGACGTGAAATCATGAGTCAGCGCCACGGCGCGCCGGTTCCAGATAACGCGGTATCGCTGGCGATCAACTCGCGCAGCGGGCGCACGCAAAACCATTTCCATATTCATATCTCCTGCCTGCGCCCCGATGTACGCGCGCAGTTAGATAAGGAGGCGGCCGCGGTCAGCAGCCGCTGGCTGCCGCTGCCGGGCGGGCTCCAGGGCCATGAATACCTGGCGCGTCGGGTGACGGAGGCCGAACTGGCCCAGCGCAGCCCGTTCCTGATGCTGGCGGAAGAGGTGCCGGAGGCGCGTGAACATATGGGACGCTTCGCGCTGGCGATGGCGCAGCAGAGCGACGGCTCGCTGGTGCTGCTGGCGACGGAGCGTAATCTGCTGACCTTGAACCGGGCTTCAGCGGAAGAAATTCAGGATCATCGCTGCGCCATCCTTAATGCAAACCACTAGTTCTGGCGTTTACCTGTCTAACCTGTCGTCGTATTCTTGCTGAAAAAAACGACAGGAGACAGGCATGTCGCTCTGGCTTACCCACCCGCTATTCCTTCCTTCACTGATTGTCGGCGTCACCATTGTCCTCTGGGCGACGTCGCTGCTGCCGGAATTTATCACCGCCCTGCTGTTCTTCGCGGCGGCGATGATGGCGAAAATCGCCCCCCCGGAGGTGATCTTCGGCGGCTTTGCCTCTTCGGCGTTCTGGCTGGTGTTCAGCGGCTTTGTGCTCGGCATCGCCATCCGTAAAACCGGGCTGGCGGACCGGGCGGCGCAGGCGCTGTCTGCGCGGCTCACTGACTCCTGGCCGCGGATGGTCGCCAGCGTGGTATTGCTGAGCTACGCCCTGGCGTTCGTGATGCCTTCCAACATGGGGCGTATCGCGCTGTTGATGCCGATCGTGGCGGCGATGGCCCGCCGCGCGGGCATTGCCGACGGTAGCCGCGGCTGGTTCGGCCTGGCGCTGGCGGTGGGGTTCGGCACTTTTCAGCTGTCGGCGACGATTTTGCCCGCCAACGTGCCGAATCTGGTGATGAGCGGCGCGGCGGAAGGTTCTTACGGTATCCATCTGAATTATGTTCCCTATTTACTGCTGCACACGCCGGTGCTTGGCTGGCTGAAAGGGATAGTGCTGGTGGCGCTGATTTGCTGGCTGTTTCCCGGCAAGCCGCATCCGCCGCGCGACCTGGCGCCGCTGCCGGCGATGAGCGGCGACGAGAAGCGTCTGGCGTGGCTGCTGGCGGTGGTCCTCACGCTATGGGTGACGGAGAGCTGGCACGGCGTCGGCCCGGCGTGGGCCGGCCTGGCGGCGGCCGTGGTCACACTGTTGCCGCGGGTGGGCTTTATCAGCGGCGAGGAGTTCGCCAGCGGGGTGAATATGCGCACCTGCATTTATGTTGCCGGCATTTTGGGACTGGCGATTACCGTGACCCAAACCGGGATTGGCGGCGCGGTGGGCAATGCGCTGCTGCAGGTAATGCCGCTGGATAAAGATAATCCGTTCACCAGCTTCCTGGCGCTGACCGGAATTACCAGCGCGCTGAACTTTATTATGACCGCCAACGGCGTCCCGGCACTGTATACCACTTTTGCGCAGAGCTTTGCCGATGCGACCGGTTTCCCGCTGCTCAGCGTGATTATGATTCAGGTGCTGGGCTATTCCACGCCGCTGCTGCCGTACCAGGCGTCGCCGATCGTAGTGGCGATGGGGTTAGGCAAGGTCCCGGCGAGGGCGGGAATGCAACTGTGTCTGGCGCTGGCAGTGGTGAGCTATCTGATTTTGCTGCCGCTGGATTACGCGTGGTATCAGCTGTTGGGGAAACTGTAACGGCAAAAGAAAGCCCGGCTTGCGCTGTGCTAAGCCGGGCTCCCGAGTGTTATCAGTCATCCCGGTCGCGTTTCGCCACCGGGAAAAGCGGATTACGCTTTTTTCGCTGCTTCTGCTGCTTTAACGATCACCGCGAAAGCGTCAGCTTTCAGGGAAGCGCCGCCAACCAGCGCGCCGTCGATGTCCGGCTGGGTGAACAGCTCTGCGGCGTTGCCAGCGTTAACGGAACCGCCGTACTGGATGATCACTTGCTCAGCGATTTTGGCGTCAGCTTTAGCAATGTGGTCACGGATGAATTTGTGCACCGCCTGCGCCTGAGCCGGGGTCGCTGATTTGCCAGTACCGATAGCCCATACTGGTTCGTAAGCGATAACCACGCCTTCGAAAGCGGCAGCGCCCTGGGTTTTCAGCACGGCGTCGATCTGACGTGCGCAAACTTCTTCCGTTTTGCCCGCTTCGTTTTCCGCTTCGGTTTCACCGATGCACAGAACCGGGGTCAGACCCTGCTCTTTCAGCACGGCGAATTTCTTCGCGATCAGCTCGTCGGATTCTTTGTGGTAGGTACGACGCTCGGAGTGGCCGATGATGATGTACTGCGCGCCGATATCTTTCAGCATTTCGGCGGAGGTTTCACCGGTGAATGCGCCGGACAGGTTCACGTCAACGTTCTGCGCGCCCAGGTGAATGTGGCTGCCTTCTGCCGCGCGCTTAGCCAGGTCCAGATACATTTCCGGCGGGGCGATGGCAACTGCACAGCCGCTTACGCCAGCCAGCTCGGTACGCAGGTTCGCAACCAGTTCGTTTACCATGTGGCGGCTGCCGTTCAGTTTCCAGTTACCCATCACTAAAGGATGTCGCATTTTAATTCTCCACGCTACTTAAGCGAATTAAGGAATATAGCCGCCCCAGAGGGCAGCATGGTCTGTGAAACAGTATAGAGACTCGTCACTGGAAAGGCTTTGCTTTTTGTCATTTATTGTTACCTTCCAGCGTTTCAGATAGCGCCAGCTTAATCGGTTCAATGGCGAAGGTCAGGCCCTTTTCCCCATGATCTGCCACCACATAGCGCACGGCGCCTTCGGTATCGGCGAAGTAGCGCTTGCCCTTGCCGGCGGCCAGCAGTTTCTGCAGTTTTTGCTGGCTTTGCGCCTGGCTAAAAGTCGGCACGAAGGCGCGGATCATGGCGCTCATATACTCCAGCGCTTTGGTCCTGGCCGCCTTTTGCTCCGGCCCCTGGATCGGCAGCCAGGTGATCTGCATGGATTTGATCTTCAGCGTGCCGCGCTCCAGCGCGGTGGAGGCATAGAGATTTTCGTTAATTTTGCTGGCGGCGCGGGTCAGGTTAGCCCGATCGCGACTGGTGGCGATGGAACGGAATTCGTTCAGAGGCAGCTTTGGGTTATCGGCGTTGAATTTCTCGCGGAACTGACTGATCGACTGGTCAAAGCTCGGCGCGCCGGCGAGCAGGTAGGGCGCTGCCGCGGTCGTCGATTCGCTCTCTGCGGACAACGCGTGCGGGCCGACGGCAAGGCCCATCAGCCCACTTAACCACAAAATTGTCCACTTCTTCATGCCCGTCGTTCCTTTTTTTGCCTGCTGACGATTAAATCGGGAAGCGCGGCGCTTGTCAAAAAGTCACGACGCCAGGGTAAACTACGCAGACGATGATGATAAGGAAAAACGCATGACCCTACAGCAGTGGTTATTCTCAATTAAAGGGCGCATTGGCCGCCGCGATTTCTGGATCTGGATTGCCATCTGGCTGGTGACCATGAGCGCCTTGTTTACCCTGGCAGGCAGCAATCTGCTCAACCTGCAGACGGCGGCGTTTATTATCGTCTGCCTGCTGTGGCCGACGGCGGCGGTGGTGGTCAAGCGGCTGCACGATCGCGGCAAATCCGGGCTGTGGGCGCTGCTGATGGTTCTGGCGTGGATGCTGCTGGCGGGGAACTGGGCGATGTTGCCGCAGGTCTGGCAGTGGGGCGTCGGGCGCTTTGTGCCGACGCTGATTATCGTCATGATGCTGATCGACCTGGGGGCGTTTGTCGGCACCCAGGGCGAGAATAAGTTCGGCAAGGAGACCCAGGACGTGCGCTGGAAAGCGGACGCCTGATTACCAGTAGTGCTCCGCCGTCATATGGCCCGGCCGGCGACGCAGATGTTTGGTCATCTGCCGGGTCTCTTTTAACAGCTGTTGGGTATCGCGCACCATTTGCGGGTTGCCGCACAGCATCACATGGCTGGTGTCGGTGGTCATCGGCAGGCCGACGGCCTCTTCCAGCGCGCCGGTTTCAATCAGAAACGGCACCCGGCCGGTCAGCGAGCCTTCCACGGTTTCGCGGCTGACCACCGTCTGAATACGGAGTTTGCCGGCATAGCGCTGCTCCAGTTCGCGCATTAGCGGCAGATAGCTCAGGTCCGCGGCGTAGCGGACGGCGTGGACCAGCACCAGGTTGTTAAAGCGCTCAAGGTCCTTGCCTTCCTGCAAAATTGACAGGTACGGCCCCAGCGCAGTGCCGGTCGCCAGCATCCACAGGGTATCGCAATCCGGTACTTCCTCGAGGACGAAGAAACCTGCCGCTTCACTCACCACCAGGACTTCATCGCCCGGCTTCAGCGCCGCCAGACGCGGGCTCAGCTTGCCTTCCGGGACGGTGACCAAATAGAACTCGAGGTCGGGATTGCCGGGGGCGTTGACGTAGGAGTAGGCGCGCTGCACGCGTTCGCCGTCGATTTCCAGCCCGAGCTTGGTAAATTGCCCGGCGGTAAACGGATGAACAGGCGCCCGCACGTATAAACTGAACAAGGCGTCCGTCCAGTACTCCACTTTTGTCACTTTGCCGCTAACCCAGTCCGCCATCGTCTTCTCCTGTTGCCAAGCGATGCCTTATCTTCGGTCCAGACGAGCCAGATTTCCACCCCGAAGGCGCAAGAAAGCTCTATTGATCAAATATAAACGAAGAACAGGGCAACCGCCTGCGGACGGTTGCCTGGGAGAGAAAAAGCGGTATTACAGGATGTGTTGCTGAATGTCCGGATCTTTACGGTCGAGGTAATGAATCGACTGGATACGACGGATAGTGCGCGACTTGCCGCGGATCAGCAGCGTCTCGGTGGTGGCCATGTTGCCCTTGCGGGTGATGCCGTCCAGCAGATCGCCTTTGGTGATCCCGGTGGCGGAGAAGACGACGTTATCGCTGCGCGCCATTTCATCCAGACGCAGCACTTTGCCCGCTTCAATGCCCATGGTTTTGCAGCGCGCCAGCTCATTTTCACCGATGCGGCGGTTCTCTTCGTTATCGCCCTTCACGTGGTGGCGAGCCAGCAGGCGCCCCTGCATATCCCCGTCGAGGGCGCGGATCACCGCGGCGGAAACCACCCCTTCCGGCGCGCCGCCGATGCCGTACAGTACGTCGACTTCGCTATCCGGCATGCAGGTGAGAATAGAGGCCGCGACGTCGCCATCGGGAATAGCGAACACGCGCACGCCCAGCTGCTGCAGCTGGGCAATGACCGCGTCGTGGCGCGGTTTCGCCAGCACGGTGACGGTCAGCTCGCCCAGCGGCTTGTTCAGGGCGCGGGCGATATTGTGCAGGTTCTCTTCCAGCGGCAGATTAAGGTCGATAGCGCCTTTAGCGCCCGGGCCGACGATCAGCTTTTCCATATACATATCCGGCGCGTTGAGGAAGCAGCCCTTATCGCCGACCGCCATCACCGCCAGGGCGTTGGCCTGGCCCATCGCCGTCATGCGGGTGCCTTCGATGGGATCGACGGCGATATCTACCGCATCGCCCTTGCCGGTACCCACTTTTTCGCCGATATAGAGCATCGGCGCTTCATCGATTTCGCCCTCGCCGATGACGATGGTGCCGTCGATATTGACGAGGTTAAGCATAATGCGCATGGCGTTAACCGCTGCGCCGTCGGCGGTATTCTTATCGCCGCGGCCCAGCCATTTATAGCCCGCCAGCGCGGCGGCTTCGGTGACACGCGAAAATTCGATGGCCAGTTCTCGTTTCATAATCCACTCGTTGTGTAGAAAAGTTGCCCGCAGCGCGGCAAAAGCGCGCTACGCGTTGGAATAGCGTTCGGTTTCCGGCATCCAGCGCTCGATAAGCGCCTGGGCCTGCAGCGGATAGCGTTCATGAATGTGGCGAGCAATGCGCTGGACATCGGGGATCATCGCCTGATCGCGCAGTAAGTCCGCCACTTTAAATTCGGCGTTGCCGGTCTGGCGGGTGCCGAGCAGCTCGCCGGGACCGCGAATTTCGAGGTCTTTCTGGGCAATGACGAAACCATCGTTGCTGTCGCGCAGGACCTGCAGACGTTTCTGCGCCGTTTTGGAGAGCGGCGATTTATAGAGTAGCACGCAGTGGGAAGCGACCGCGCCGCGACCAACGCGCCCTCTGAGCTGGTGCAGCTGCGCCAGACCCAGACGTTCCGGGTTTTCGATAATCATCAGGCTTGAGTTAGGCACGTCGACACCGACTTCAATCACCGTGGTGGCTACCAGCAGATGCATCTCGCCCTGCTTGAAGGCCTGCATCACCGCCTGCTTCTCCGCCGGTTTCATCCGCCCGTGGACGAGGCCGATATTGAGCTCCGGCAGCGCCAGTTTGAGCTCTTCCCAGGTGGCTTCCGCCGCCTGGGCTTCCAGCAGATCGGACTCTTCAATCAGCGTACAGACCCAATAGGCCTGGCGACCTTCATGGGTACAGGCGTTGCGCACGCGGTCGATAATATCGCTGCGCCGGGTGTCGGGGATGGCGACGGTGGTCACCGGAGTTCGGCCTGGCGGCAGCTCGTCGATAATCGAGGTGTCCAGATCGGCGTAGGCGGTCATCGCCAGGGTGCGGGGGATCGGCGTGGCGGTCATGATCAGCTGATGCGGGTGGAATCCCTGCTGCTGACCTTTCTCCCACAGCGCCAGCCGCTGATGCACACCGAAGCGGTGCTGTTCGTCGATAATCACCAGCGCCAGGCCGTTAAACTGCACCTGCTCCTGGAAGATGGCGTGAGTGCCGACAATCATCTGCACCTCGCCGCTGGCGATGGCTTCCTGTTGCGCCTGGCGGGCTTTGCCTTTCTGTTTGCCAGCCAGCCAGCCAACTTCAATGCCCAGCGGTTCGAACCAGCTGCGAAAGTTATTGGCGTGCTGCTCGGCCAGCAGTTCGGTGGGCGCCATCAGCGCCACCTGTTTGCCGTGAGCGATAGCGCGCAGGGCGGCCAGGGCGGCAACCAGCGTTTTACCGGAGCCAACGTCGCCCTGCACCAGGCGCATCATCGGCACGTCCAGCGCCATATCGCGCTCGATCTCGGCGGTGACCCGCGCCTGCGCGCCGGTGGGCTTAAAGGGCAGGGAGGCCAGCAGCTGGTTTTTCAGGGTATCGTTGGCGCCGAGCGGCAGGGCGTGATAGCGCTGGGCGCCTGCCCGCAGCGCCAGCATGCTGAGGTTATGCGCCAGCAGCTCTTCCAGAATCAGACGTTGCTGCGCCGGGTGCTTGCCGCTTTCCAGCTCGCTAAGCTGTAAGGAGGGCGGCGGACGGTGCAGCGTACGCAGCGCCTCCGGCAGGCTCATCATCCCCTGCGCCAGCTCCGGCGGCAGGAGCTCGCTAATCGCGCAGGTTTCCAGCAGCTCAAGCGCCTGATCGGTCAGCTTGCGCAGGGTCGCCTGCTTAATACCTTCGGTGGTCGGATAGACCGGGGTTAACGTTTCCTGCAGCTCCGGAGTGCTCATATCGCCCTGGACGCGGTATTCCGGGTGGATCATCTCGGCGCCGTACTTCCCGCGTTTGGCTTCACCGTAGGCCAGCACCCGGCGACCGGTCGCAAGGCTGTTTTTCATCGCCGCGTTGAAGTTGAAAAAGCGCATGGTGAGGATGCCGGTGCCGTCGCTGATCTGGCAGGTCATCATCCGCCGGCCGCCGAAGGTGATATTGCTGTTGAGCACTTCACCCTCCACGGTGGCATAAACCCCGGGAAGCAATTCGGCTATCGGATAAAGGTGGGTGCGATCTTCGTAGCGTAAGGGCAGGTGCAGTAGCAGATCCTGGACCGTATGCAGGCCGATCTTCGCCAGTTTGCTGCTCTGCGCAGCGCCCACACCGGTGAGTGAACTAAGCGGAACGGCATCGAGCAGGCGGCCTGACATCGGGTTTACCTCGCAGCCTGCATGGTTGCCCACCACGTGGCATCGGCTTCCACTTCGCCCTGCTCGTTGACGTGGGGATAAGGCAGCCCTTTTTGTCGGGCGACGCGGGCCAGCACCGGATAGCCGCCTTCAAACAGCAGGCGCTGCTGCTCTTCCGGTGGCAGCATGCTGTTGGCGCGTTGGTACATCCCGGCGTTTTGCCGCTGGCGCTGGGCTTCATACAGGATCAGCGCCGAGGCGACGGAGACGTTCAGCGACTGCACCATGCCGATCATCGGGATAATGATGTCCCGGTCAGCCAGGGCCAGCGCTTCCTGAGTGATGCCGGTTTTCTCCTGACCCATCAGGATGCAGGTAGGGCGCGTATAGTCGATTTCACGAAAATCGATAGCTTTGTCGGAAAGGTGAGTGGCGAGAATTTGCATGCCCTGGCCTTTCAGGTGGCCGACGGCATCTGCGATAGTGCGGTGGGTTTTAACCTGCACCCAGCTGTTGCTGCCCGCGGCGGCGGAGGCCATGGTACGCATCCGGCTGCTCGGCCAGACGGCATGCACTTCGTGTACGCCAACGGCATCTGCGGTCCGGATGACCGCAGAGACGTTATGAGGCTTATGGACCTGCTCCATGCAGACCGTCAGGTCAGGCTGACGCCTGGCGAGCATCTCGCAGATACGCTCGTAGCGCTTTGAGTTCATAAAGCTAGTTTCGGTTACGGGTGACTTTAATCACGTCCGGCATGACGCGGATTTTGCGCATGATATTCGCCAGATGCACGCGGTCGCGGGCGGTCAGGCGGATAAAGGCGCTGTATACGCGGCCATCTTTCTCTTCCGTATTCAGGCTCTGGATATTGGAAGACGCGGTGTTGATCGCCGCCGTCAGGTTAGCCAGCGCGCCCTGGTGGTTAAACATGTCCACCTTGATTTCGGTGATGAACTCCTGAGCGGTCTCTTTATCCCACTCAACCGCCATAAACTTCTCCGGCTCTTTCTGGTAGCCGCGAATGTTACGACAGGATTCATGGTGGATAACCAGCCCTTTACCCGGACTAACGTGGGCGATAATCGGGTCACCTGGAATTGGACGACAGCATTTGGCGAAGGTGATCAACACGCCATCGGCGCCTTTGATTGGCAGATGGCCGTGATTTGAGGTATTGGCCGGCACCGGTGCCGCAGCGGCTTCGCCCTGCTGCAGGTTTTTTGCCACCACGACGCTCATGGCGTTACCCAGACCGATTTCCGCCAGCAGATCGTCGAGCGAGGCCAGCTTCATGCGATCGAGTTCGCGCTGGATATTCTCCGGCGGGATCTCGGCGAGTTTGCGGCTTCCGCCCAGCGCGTGATTGAGCAGACGACGGCCAAGGCTAACCGAATCGTCGCGCTTAAGGTTTTTCAGCAGCTGACGGATCTTGGCGCGCGCTTTCGAACTGACGACAAAGTTCAGCCAGGCGGCGTTCGGGCGAGCGCCCGGCGCGGTGATAATTTCGACAGTCTGACCGCTGGAGAGCGGCTGCGACAGCGGATAGGGCTGACGGTCGACGCGCGCGCCGACGCAGGCATGGCCGATATCGGTATGCACCGCGTAGGCGAAGTCCACGGGCGTGGCGCCAGCGGGCAGCTCGACAATGCGCCCTTCCGGGGTGAAAACGTAAATCTCATCCGGGAACAGATCGGATTTCACGCTCTCGATAAATTCAAACGAGCTGCCGGCGCTTTGCTGCAGCTCCAGCAGGCTTTGCATCCAGCGCTGAGCGCGGATCTGCGCAGTGGTGCTGCTTTCGCCGCCGTGCTCTTTATAAGCCCAGTGCGCCGCGACCCCCATTTCCGCCATCTGATCCATGTCTTCGGTACGAATTTGTACCTCGACCGGAACGCCGTGGGGACCGATCATCGAGGTGTGCAAAGACTGATAGCCGTTCGCTTTCGGAATGGCAATGTAATCTTTGAAACGGCCTGGACGCGGTTTATAGAGGCTGTGCATCTGACCGAGCACGCGGTAGCAGACATCGGCATCATGGACGATGACGCGGAAGGCGTAGATATCCATGATCGAGTGAAAACGCTGCTCTTTGAGCACCATTTTGCAGTAGATGGAGTACAGATGCTTTTCGCGACCGCTGACGCGGCAGGGGATCCCCGCTTCCTGCAAACGCCCTTCGATTTCAGAGAGGATCTTTTGGATCATCTCTTTACGGTTGCCGCGCGCCGCTTTGACCACCTCTTTAATGACGCGGTAGCGGTTAGGGTACAGCGCTTCGAAGCCCAGCTCTTCGAGCTCGGTTTTGATGTGATGGATACCTAAACGGTGCGCCAGCGGGCTGTAAATTTCCAGCGTTTCGCGGGCGATGCGGCGGCGTTTATCCGGGCGTAATGAGCCCAGGGTGCGCATGTTGTGGGTGCGGTCGGCAAGCTTGATGAGGATGACGCGGATGTCCTGCACCATCGCCATGATCATTTTGCGAAAGTTTTCGGCCTGCGCCTCTTTCTTATCGCGGAACTTGAGCTTATCAAGTTTCGATACCCCCTCCACCAGTTCGGCGACGCTTTTACCAAAAAGCTGTTCCATGTCCTGGTAGGTGGCGGGGGTATCTTCAATCACATCATGCAGCAGCGCGGCCATCAGCGTTTCATAGTCGAGCTTCATCTCGGCCAGAATGCAGGCTACCGCGACCGGGTGCGTGATATAGGGTTCACCGCTTGAACGTGTCTGACCCTCGTGAGCGTCACGTGCAACGAGATACGCCTGCCGCAGACGCTTAATCTGGTCTTCCGGCAGGTAGTTTTGAATCAGCTGATTCAGGCTTTCAAACAGATACAAGGGCGACCCGCTGTGTGATTAACGACGACCTTCAGCAATCGCGGTAACGGCTTGTAATTCAGCGGCTTCCTGCTCTTGCTGTTCCTGGCGCTCACGTACGTCGAGGATCTGGTTGTTGATCAGACCTTCTTCGATTTCGCGCAGTGCGATAACGGTGGTTTTATCGTTTTCTTCCGGTACCAGCGGATCCTTTCCGCCTACCTGCATCTGACGAGCGCGACGCGCGGCGACCAGTACCAGGTCAAAACGGTTACCAATTTTCTCTACAGCGTCCTGAACAGTTACGCGTGCCATACTTAAAATGCTCCACAGGTGAAGAAATGACTGGGCATGATACTGAATGTGGGTTCAGTCTGCCAATAGTTTGGTGATTAAAGCGCCATGTCGCTGCTTTTGGCGGCTCATGCGCAGACGTTCAGCGCGGATGATATTTTTCAGGTCGCTCAGAGCGGTGTCAAAATCATCGTTCACAATCAGGTAATCATATTCGGCGTAATGGCTCATTTCCGCAACGGCCTGAGCCATTCGTTTCGCGATCACCTCTTCGCTGTCCTGGCCGCGGCCGCGCAGGCGTCGGTCCAGTTCATCTTTTGACGGCGGCAGAATAAAAATGCTGCGTGCGCCGGGCATGCTTTTACGGATCTGCTGTGCACCCTGCCAGTCGATATCGAGGAAGACATCAACCCCGGTCGCCAGCACCTGCTCTATCGCTTTACGCGACGTGCCGTAATAGTTGCCAAAGACCTCTGCATGTTCCAGAAACGCGTTTTCGCCAATCATCGAGCGGAATTCGTCGTGATTCACGAAGAAATAATGTTCGCCGTGCACTTCACCCGGACGCGGTGCTCGCGTGGTATGGGAAACCGATACCTGGGTGTCATACAACGGTTGGGTTTTTAATAAAGCCTGAATCAGGCTGGATTTACCCGCGCCGCTAGGGGCGGAAACAATATAAAGCGTGCCTTGAGCCATGAGTGTCTTTTGTATGTGGTTATCGAAAGAGGTCCTACATACGAGCCTATTATACACGTCGCCGCGGTGTGACGCAGTCCTTGTCACACTTTTTGCCGCTGTTTCTTTCATTTTGCCTGCCGTTTTCCTGAATTCGTTAGCCGTTGCTGCAATGAGGTATAAATCCTGGAAGGCGCTTCGCAAGGCGAAAAAGTACCCGTCGCGGTTCGCGGTGTTCTACAGCAGACTCTCCGTCAGGTGATGAAGGAGGAGCTGCAATGCGTAAAGGAGGGTGGTGGCTGGTGCTAGGGATGTTCTCTGCCAGCGCGCTGGCGACGTGTCCGGAGTGGCCGCCGGCCAGAGGAAGGCAGGAGATTTCACGCCTTCATCAGCAAATTGTCGCCTGGAAAGAGGACTACTGGCGACAAGGCGCCAGCGAAGTGAGCGATGAGGTTTACGACCAGCTCACCCTGCGCCTGGCGCAGTGGCGACAATGCTTTCCGGGCGCGACGCCTGAAGATGACGATCTGCCTCCGCCGACCGGCGATACGCGTCATCCGGTGGCCCATACCGGCGTGCGCAAGCTGGCGGATGAGGCCAGCGTGGCCCACTGGATGAAAAATAAAGCCGACCTGTGGGTACAGCCTAAAGTGGACGGCGTGGCGGTCACCCTGGTCTATCGCCAGGGGCATCTGGTTCAGGCTATCAGCCGCGGGGATGGCCTGCGCGGTGAGTTGTGGACCGCCCGAGCGCGGCAGATCCCGGCGCTGGCGAAGCTGACGACCGGCGAACTGGCCAACAGCGTGCTGCAGGGGGAGCTATTTCTGCGTCGGGAGGGGCATATTCAGCAGCAGGCTGGCGGAATGAACGCGCGGGCGAAAGTCGCCGGGTTGATGATGCGAGCCGACGCGGCGGCGGCGCCGCTCAGCCAGCTGGACGTTTTTATCTGGGCTTGGCCAGACGGTCCCTCGGATATGCGCCGTCGACAGCAGCTGCTGGCGCAGGCGGGGTTTGGCTACAGCGGACAATACACCCATTCGGTAACGCGCGTTGAGCAGGTGGCGGAGTGGCGCCAGCGCTGGTATCGCTCGCCGCTCCCCTTCGTCAGCGATGGCGTGATTGTGCGCGAAGGGCGCGAACCGCCGGGACGTGTCTGGTCGCCCGGAAAGGGAGAGTGGCTGGCGGCCTGGAAGTATCCTCCGGCCTCGCAGGTGATGGAGGTACGGGCGATCCATTTCAGCACTGGCCGCAGCGGCAGGCTCAACGTCGTGGCCCAGCTTGAGCCCCAGCGGCTGGATGATAAACGCGTGCAGCGGGTTAATGTTGGCTCTGTGGCCCGCTGGCAGGCGCTGGATATTGGGGTTGGCGATCAGCTGCAGATCAGTCTGGCAGGGCAGGGTATTCCTCGGATCGACGCCGTCGTCTGGCGGACGGCCGAGCGCCATAAACCGACGCCGCCGGCGGCGAAATTCAATGCGCTAACCTGCTATTTCGCCACCCCTGAGTGCAGCGAACAGTTTCTTTCCCGGCTGATCTGGCTGTCATCAAAGTCCGCGCTGGATGTCGATGGCGTGGGGGAAAATTTATGGCGCGCCATTCAGCAGCAAAACCCGATGACGCATATTTTTTCCTGGCTGGCGCTTACGGTGGAGCAGCTGCAGGCGGTGCCAGGGATCTCCGCCGCCCGCGGGCAGCACCTCTGGCATCAATTTGATCTCGTTCGCAAACGGCCTTTTATCCGCTGGGTGCTGGCGATGGGGCTCCCGGTGCCTCAGGGGGCGCTGGCGCAGCTCGAAAGCGAGAACTGGCATCTGCTGGCGGCAAAAAGTGAAGCGCAATGGCGCGCGCTGCCGGGCGTGGGGGAGATCAGAGCCCGCCAGCTGGTGGCCTTCCTGCACCATCCGGATGTGGTGGCGCTGGCGCAATGGCTCAGTGGGCAGCGCATCCCCGGATTTTGAGGCGGTTAGTGGCTATCATGGGTGTAGTGGAAGACCGGTAGCCCCAGTTTCCAGCGCAGTGCCAGCATGCGGGCGGTAAAGCCGAACAGCAGCGTAGCCAGCACCACCACATCGTGGCTGCTGACGTAATGTTGCAGGGCAATATAGAGTACGGCTGCGGCAAACGAGATCCCGGCATAGAGCTCTTTCTGGAAGACCAGCGGAATGCGTTTGCAGAACATATCGCGCAGTACGCCGCCAAAAACGCCGGTGATGACCGCGGCGATAGAGGCGATGATCGGACCTTCGCCCATATCCAGGGCGATCTGCGCGCCGATGATGGAAAACACGATCAGCCCCAGCGCGTCCAGCACCAGAAACAGCCGGCGAAGGTGAGGCATCACTGGAGCGGCAATGGTGGTGAGGACGGCGGCGACAGCGACAATAATGACATATTCCGGATGTTTCACCCAGCCGAGAGGATAATGTCCCAGCAGGATATCGCGAACGGAACCCCCGCCCAGCGCGGTCGCGGTGGCGATAATGATGACGCCAAACGTGTCCATCCGCCGGCGCCCGGCAGCCAGCGCGCCGGTCATGGCTTCCGCGGTGATACCGATTAAATACAGAACATGAAGCAGCATAGATCCCCCCAGACAGTGGCGGGCAGGTTAACGATTTGTGCGCAGGATCACGATTGAGATTTTCTAAAGCGAATCATTTACGCCAGGAAAAATTAATGAAGACAGCGACGGTGATGGCTTTGTCTAAAGGTTTATTGCTTTCTAATTAATTTTTATCGATTAGAAAAAGTAATGCTAAATGAAGCGATCAGCATCACTACCGAAAACACGATGAATACTCAATGTTTAAGTATCGTCCTTTATGCTTTTATTTTTCTTTTTCAAGGCCTGAGAAAATGAGCGTCGCCGCCGGGAATAAAAATCATCTGACCCGCCTGATAGCCGTGATATTAACCGGGATTCTGGCCGGTGTATCCGGTATGGTGCTGGCGCTGATTTTACACGCGATACAGCACCTGGCTTTTGGCTACAGTGCCGGGCAGATCGTCGGTTCGGTGTCATTTTTACAGGGCGTCACGGAGTCGTCCTGGCCACGCCGCATCGCGGCAATCGTGGCCGGCGGCGTCGTCGCCGGATTTGGCTGGTGGCTGCTTGGTCGCTATGGGCAGAAGCGGGTTTCCATTGCGGCGGCGGTGGCCAACCCTTCCGTACCCATGCCAGCAGGCACCACGACGATCCACGCCCTGCTGCAGATCGTCACCGTAGCGCTGGGTTCCCCGCTTGGCCGCGAAGTGGCGCCCCGGGAAATGGGCGCGCTGGGGGCGGGGATGGTGGCGCGTAAGCTGGGCCTGCTGGAAGATGAAACCAGCACCCTGATCGCCTGTGGGGCGGGCGCCGGTCTGGCGGCGGTCTATAACGTCCCGCTGGCAGGGGCGTTGTTCAGCCTTGAGGTCATGCTGCTGTCGTTTAGCTGGGAAAAAACGCTGGCGGCGATAATGACCTCGGCGATTGCCGCGTGGACGGCTACCCTGGGGTTAGGGGATGAATCGCAATACCATTTTGTTTCCAGCGCACTCCCGTACACCTTTCTCTGGTGGGCGATTCTGGCGGGCCCGATTCTTGGTGCCGGCGCCTGGCTTTTTCGCAAAGCGACCAGCGCGGCGCGTTCACGCGTGCGAAGTAACTGGCAGATGCCGGTGTTCTGTCTGCTGGGTTTTTCCCTTCTTGCCATCCTGAGCCTTTATTTCCCCGAGCTTCCGGGCAACGGCAAGGGGCCGATGCAGCTGGCGCTCAGCGACGGGCTGCCTCTCTCCATGGTCGCTGTCCTGTTAGTGTTGAAGATGGTGGTGATTCTGGCGGTGCTGCGCGGCGGCGCGGAGGGCGGGTTGTTAACCCCGGGGCTGGCGGTGGGCGGGCTGGCCAGTCTGCTGCTCTGCGCGCTCTGGCAATCAGGGTTCCCTGGCGGAGATGAAAGTAGTTTCGCTCTGGTGGGGGCAGCCGCGTTTCTCGCCGCTTCTATGCAGATGCCGCTGACCGCGGTGGTGCTGGTGATGGAGTTCACTCACATGGATCACAGCTATCTGGCACCCACGCTGCTGTGCGCGGCAGGGGCGTTTTTGACCTGCCGGGTACTGGATAAGAAAGCGGTTAATGAGCCGCAACGAAAGTGAACCGGGAAGGGGGGCTTCATCCTGGAAGTAAACTCAGTCGCCTTTTTCCATGATGGTTGCCTCATGGTTGATAAGCCATTTTTTACGCACAATGCCGCCGCCGTAACCGGTCATCGCACCATCTTTGCCGATAATTCGATGGCAGGGGATGATAATCGCGACGCGATTAGCGCCGTTTGCAGCAGCGACCGCGCGCGTGGCCGTTGGTTTACCTATATCCATCGCAATCGATTGATAATGTGTCGTCTCGCCGAAGCTAACGCGCTGTAAACGGTGCCAGACCGCTCGCTGGAATTCGCTGCCTGGGGTATCAAGCGCCACCCCGAACGATTGACGATGCCCGGCAAAATACTCGGTTATTTCCTGTTGCGCCTGCCGGGTGTGGGCATTTTCACCTGCGATGATGCTGGCGTTGAACCGCCGCTGCAGGTCGCTGAATTCTGACTCCAGCGCGCGTCGGTCGACAAACTCCAGCAGACAAACTCCCCGTTGCGTTGCACAAACAAACATTGGCCCTAACGGGGTGGTAAAGCGATGAATTAAAACAACCTGGCGTTGTGCGCTGGGTGCGAAACCGGTCAATTTTTTGCAGGTATAGCCGAAGCCGCTTAAGGACTCGTAACCGCTATCGAAAGCGACATCGGTAGTTGAGCGGCCTGCTTTTAATTCCTGAAGCGCCATATTCAAACGCTGCATCCGTTGAAAAGCCTGAAAGGTGATCCCGTGGTTTTGCAGGAACCAGCGGCGAACGCGTTCCGGGCTAATATCGTGCTGACGTAGCTCGCTATCGCTGAGGCGGACCTTTGGAGCTTCTCGCAGCAGGCGGAGCGCTTGTTCAACAAAGGCGGGGGCCGTCCGGGCATTCTCCGTCGGGCGACAGACTTTGCATGGCCGGAAGCCGGCATCCAGCGCGGATTTAAAGTCATTATAAAATTCGACGTTTTCCCGCCGGGGTTTTCGCGCCCGACAGACCGAGATACAAAATACGCCGGTGGTTTTCACGCCGACGAAAAAAACGCCGGTGAATTCCACCGCGCGTTCAAGCAGCGCCTGATACCAGATATCGCACTGCATGCTGTCGGTAATTTTCATGGTAAAAAAATACCCGAGAAAGAGTGATGGGTTTGCACCTGACATAATAGGTCTTTCAGTCTGGCCTGCGTGGCGGCATGAATAAAATTGCCCATCGAAATACGTTTTACGCCCAGGGCAGATAAGCTGCTGAAGTCTGCCAGTTCTGGCATACACATCACGTTTAAGGGTAAAGCCACATGGCGGACAATGGCGGTAATATCTTTCGCATAGGTGACGCCAGGCACAAAAAAACCACATGCACCGTGGTCCGCATAAAGTTGACCGCGATAGAGCGTCTGAACCAGCGCATCTTGTACGTTGAGAAGAAAGGTATCGGTGCGGACATTAACAAACATGCCGGGACAGGCGCGGGTAATTTCCCTCAGTTTGACAGCAAAGCTCTGCGCATCGTCAAGACGGCGCGTATTATTCGCCACATGACTATCCTCAAGGTTTATTCCACTCACGCCGAGACGCGCCAGGCGCTGAATGTTGTCAATTATCTGGCTCGTTGTGGTACTGTAGCCCGCTTCTAAATCGACGCTTAACGGCCGTTCGCTAACGGCTTTGATACGTGAGACAACATATAACAGCTCGTCAACATGCATCTCTTCGCCATCTTTATACCCCAGCATCGCGGCGATAGCGGCGCTGGAGGTTCCCAGAGCCCGATAGCCAGCCTGCTGAGCGGCCTGGGCGCTGCTGGCATCCCAGACGTTGGCAAGCAACAAAGGTTGGTTTTGCTGATGAAGCGCATTGAAGTCCATTCTTTTCTCTCGCGGTGGTGTTTTCCCTGACTGTGCCGCGTTGTGCCTGTTTGCCACAACCGAAAAATGGACGACTATTTTTATACGTAAATTCTTATCATCAGCCAGTGAGAGAGAGAAATAAAAAGGCCATGATTTATCATGGCCCTGGATACCGAAATACGCTAACAGATGAGAAAGCGTTACTCGATATTCTGGATCTGCTCGCGCATTTGCTCGATCAACACTTTCAACTCAATGGCAGAGTTGGTGACCTCGGCATTAATCGATTTTGACGCCAGGGTGTTCGACTCGCGGTTGAACTCCTGCATCATAAAGTCGAGACGGCGACCCACAGCCTCTTTCTTCTTCAGGATGTTATAGGTCTCTTTAACGTGCGCTTCGAGGCGATCCAGCTCTTCAGCAACGTCAATACGCTGCGCCATTAGCACCAGTTCTTGCTCAAGACGGTTATTTTCCAGCTGCACTTCCGCGTCTTCCAGTTTGGCAACCAGACGCTCGCGCTGCCACTGAAGGATTTCCGGCATATGGGCGCGAACTTTCGCCACTTCCCCGCTGACGCCTTCAAGACGCTGCTCGATAAGCGCTTTCAGGGCCTGGCCTTCCGTTTCGCGGGCGACGATGAAGTCGTCCAGCGCGCCGTCCAGGGCTGACAGAATGTCGGCAGCGATGGCGTCGAGATCCTGCTCTTTGGCAGCCATCACACCCGGCCAGCGCAGGATATCAACAGGATTGATTTCCCCTTCATCGCTCTGCATTTTCACCCAGTTGGCAGCGTTAACCAGCTGCTTAGCCAGGTTTTCGTTGAGGATGAGTTCGCCCTGAGCACTGGGGTCTTGTTCAAAACGCAGGGTACATTCGATTTTGCCGCGAGTCAGGCGGGCGCGAATGCGCTCGCGTACCACGGGCTCCAGACTACGGAACTGCTCCGGCAGGCGGAAGTACGTTTCCAGATAGCGCTGGTTTACCGAGCGCAGCTCCCATGCGGCGCTACCCCAGTCACCCTTGATTTCACGGCGGGCATAGGCGGTCATACTGCGGATCATAGACGTTCCTGTTTTCGTAATAATGATTGCAAGGATTATAGCTTTGCAGGAGAGGAGTTAACAGGAATAGTGACGAAATACTTGGAAACGGATTGTTTAAAGGACATGGTTGTAAAGTATTTAACGCATTAGCGGTATCGAACCGCCGGTGGTGGGTAAAAAATAAAAGTGTGGTGTATTAATAATTTTCCGCGGTTAGCTTTTTAACGTATTGCATTTGTTAAATCGGTTTAGTTGTGATCATCGGCAGGATGAAAGTCTTCATTGCCGTTGTTTTTTTTAATATTTTTTTTGATTGCTTATGCTGTATATGTCATTTGGCTATGCCAGGCAAATCATTTTACTGTCGGAAAGATAAGTCTGAGGGTAATCTGATTGGAAGTATAATTTCGAAAAATACGAAGGTGTTTTACCTTTAAGCATTATGTATGTTTTTTTTGAATTCATTATGACTAATGCATTAAAATCGCTATTAGTTGTATTATTGATATGAATAATATCATTTTAATTATGTCTAATTATTTTGTATTAACGTTTTTTAATTTTAGGCGGTATTGCTCGAGGGAAAGAACACTAGTATAGTCTTTTAGGATGAGTTCTATAAAAAGGATTTTAATATGGACGCTATCTTTGACAGAGTTATTAAGGAGTTTTTTCCTAATAAAAATATCCCATGTTGGAAGAAATGGGTTTTCGAGACCGCGTTTGGCAATAGGATATTTTCTCGCTTAGTAAATAATGATAAAGTCTTCAATAAGCATGGGATTGATTGGGTCAATTCTGTTGTTGAGCTTCTTGAAGTACAATGTGAAACGAAAGACGAAGATTTTAATAATATACCTCGGCATGGTGCTACGGTTGTTATCTCAAATCATCCGACAGTTATCGATGGCCTTACCTTAATACATACGGTCTCTCGGGTCAGAAAAGATATAAAGATTATTGCTAACCATATTTTGCCAATTATATTTCCAGAGGTATCTGGACTAACCATTGGTATTGAAAATATGGCTGGTAAAATGAGTCACAAAAAATTTAGAGAGATGAATGACCATCTGAAAAATGGTGGGGTACTGATTATTTGTCCTGCGGGTAAACTGGCAAACTGGTCTCTTTCTGGTTTACAGGAACATAAATGGAATCCTGGTTTTTTACAGCTGGCTATCAGAAATAATGCGGCGTTGATACCTGTGCATATTACAGGAAGAAATAGTAAAAGATATTATTTAACTGCAACGGTGTGGCGGCAATTATCAAATATTATGGTTATTCGTGAAGCTTTACGCCATCGTGGAAAAGTGATGAATATCAAAATAGGGGAGCAAATATCTTCAACTTCCTTTAAGCACGATAATAAAGATCTTTCTCTGGCAGCAAGTACATGCAGGATGCATCTCCAGAGTATAGGAAAAAATGGGCCGACACTGGTAGATACAATTTCTGCGCAGGAATCTCTGGCAAGCAGGAAAGCACTAATCAGTGAAATTGATGCGTGTGAAGTATTAAAGCAGTTTAATGACGGTAAAAAACTATTGATATATCGCTATAACACTAGCGGAATCTCACCCATAATTGATGAATTAGGGCGTTTGCGCGAGCGTTGTTATCGTGATATTGGTGCAGGATCGGGCACAGATAAAGACAACGATATTTTTGATGAGACTTATTACCATATCATTTTATGGGATCCTTCGGAGGAAGAAATTCTCGGGGCCTATCGTCTCATTCCTGTCGGTGAGCAAATGGCCCGCTATGGAATAACGGGATTATACAGTAGTAGCTTATTTAAATATCATGAGGGCGCGTATTCCTGCTTAGAGAAATGTGTGGAAATAGGCCGCGGCTTTATCCAAAAGCCCTATCAAAAAAGCAATGCGCTTGATTATTTATGGCGAGGAATATTCGATTTTATAAAAAGATATCCAGACTATAAGTATTTATTAGGTGTATTGACTATTCCCGGTTCTTTTCCTGAGGATGTGCAAAAACTCATCGTGGCCTTTTATAATATGTACTTTGCCACCTCAATCGATTTCTGTACGCCTATAGAATTATTCAGTGCAGAAGATAAACAGAACGATAGTCCTTTTTGCGGAAAAGACTTTAGACATGACTGGGGGGTGCTTAATCATTTTTTGAGAAAAAAAGGTTATGAACTCCCCTGGCCTTTTAAGCAGAGCGCCAAATGGTTTTCTCCGGGTGGTTCGACGATTATGTCATTCACAAAAGATAACTCTTTTAATTCGATAGCAGGGTTAAACCTGAGTGCTATTGATAAACTGAATGAAATATACTTTAAGCATTATTTAAAAGATTAAACTGACAGTGAACCTCTGGGCTGAATCGAGAATGCTTTACTCCAGTCGTCAGTAATGAAAAAATTATATACGTACGGATGCGTTTTAATGCAAAAGCCAGTGAGTATCTTTTCCGTTTTGATAGCAATACTGCTCCTGTCGGGGTGTGATAACAAACCAGATAACATTTTATCTGGTTATTCACATGGTGATTTTATTTATCTTTCATATTCAGGTAGCGAAAAAATAGAACGACTACTGATTAATAAGGGAGATAATGTCACAACAGGGCAGGAGTTAGTTAAGATTGATTCCTTCGATGCGCAGAACATTCTCCTGCGGGCTGAAGAAAAGCTTTCAGCAGAGAGTGCATTATTACGGAATTTAGAGTCGGGAGAACGGCCTGAAGAGCTGGATGTGATACGTTCGCAGATTAAAAAAGCACAATCGGCAGAATCCCAGGTCAAGCGCCAGCTTGGGCGATATCGTAAACTGTATGCCACTCATGCCATATCGCTAGCGGAATGGGAGGATATCAGGGATGAGTTAACGCAAAAAGGTGCACAGGTTGAAGAGCTGATTAATCAACTCAAGGCACGGCAGCTGCCTGCCCGTCAGGATGAGATTAGCCAACAGCTCTCACTGGTGGCTGCGGCAAAACTCGAACGTGATAAGGCGCTTTGGGATGTTCAGCAAACGACAATTGTTTCGCCGGTAAATGCCCAAGTCTTTGATATTATTTATCGTCCCGGGGAGCGGACCTCTGCCGGTAAACCAATCATCAGTCTGTTGCCACCTGAAAATATAAAAGTACGCTTTTTTATACCCGAAGCGATGCTCGGTAAATTTAAAGTCGGAGCAAAGGTAAGACTTTTATGCGATGGATGCGCGGAGTCCATCCCTGGCGTTATTAACTATATCAGTCCTGAAGCAGAATTTACCCCTCCGGTTATCTATAGTACGAAACGGCGTGAGAAGCTCATTTTTATGGCTGAGGCTGTCCCCGTCCCGCAACAGGCTGAGCGGATGAAAATCGGCCAACCGTTCGATGTGGAGATTATTGTGAATGAATAATCTTTGTATTGATGTGAAAAATCTCAATAAGCATTTTGGCGAGCATCATGTCGTTAAGGATTTCTCTTTACAGGTAGAAAAAGGAGAAATTTATGGTTTCCTCGGCCCGAACGGTAGCGGAAAAACGACATCTATTCGGATGATGTGTGGTTTGATCACGCCAGATTCAGGAGAAGGCACCTGTCTGGGTATGGATATTTTTACTCAGCGGGAAAAAATAAAAAAAAATATAGGCTACATGACTCAGTATTTCTCGATGTGGGGAAATTTAACCATCCGGGAAAACTTACTCTTTATCTCCCGCTTGTATAGCCTCGACCAGCGTAAAGTCCGGGTTGAACGTGCGCTCTCAGAATTAGGTCTCACCTCCCGACAGCACCAGCTGGCTAAGGAGCTTTCTGGCGGCTGGAAGCAAAGAATGGCCCTTGCGGCTTGCATGTTGCATGAACCCGTTTTGTTGTTCCTTGATGAACCAACCGCTGGCGTGGATCCAAAGGCGCGACGGGAGTTTTGGCAAATGTTGCATCAGCTCTCTGACAGGGGGATCTCAATCCTGGTGAGCACGCATTATATGGATGAAGCTGAGCGTTGCCATAAGGTTGCCTATCTGTCTTATGGCCGACTGCTGGCGAATGGCACTATTGCGTCTATTATCGCGTCCCAGAATCTGATCACCATGCGAACCAGCGGTGCCGATCTGACGGTGCTTGAAAGCCAGCTACAGCGCTTGCCGGATATTGAGCAAACGGTGATTTTTGGCAACCAGCTTTATATTACCTCCAGAGATGAAGAGAAGTTAAAATCCACGCTTTTTGCATTTACGCAACAGGGTTATGAGTTCTGCAAGGTTGATACCAATCTGGAAGATGCATTTACCTACTTAATGAAAAATGATTGTGAAAAAATTTAATTTAAGTTTCTCCTTTACGCGCTGGATTGGCGTGGTTATTAAGGAAATCCACGAATTACGTCGTGATAAAGTTAGCATCAGTATGGTGCTTCTAACCCCTATTTTTCAGCTAATCATACTTGGCTATGCCATAAATATGGATCCGCATAATCTGCCGACCGCATTATTAAATTATGATACTGAAAGGATGAGTCAAATTTTTGTGACGGAAGCGCAAAATACAGGGTATTTTTCAATGATTCCTGTCGATTCAGAAGAGGCCGCTCAGAAGGCGTTTGTGCGGGGAGATGTCACCTTTATTGTGACGATCCCTGAGGGATTTACGCGCAAGATGCTGCGTGGAGAAAAACCTCAACTGTTAATTCAGGGTGATGCCATCGATCCGATCACTACGGGGAATGCCCTCAGCGCACTTGTGCAGGTGGCGAAATCGATGTTTCAACACGATTTACCGGGCGACATGCGTGTCGCGCAAAAGGAGGATGACTTTGAGCTTATTATCCATCGAATGTTCAACCCTGAGGGTATAACCCAGTTTAATACTATTCCCGGTATTATGGGGTCAATACTCAGTACGACGTTGATTCTAATGACCGCCTTGTCTATTACCCGTGAGCGAGAAAATGGTGCATTAGAGAATTTACTGGTCTCTCCGTTATCCGGTCTTGAGGTCATTATTGGTAAGATAACCCCTTTTGTTATCATTGGTCTTTTTCAGGCGACATTAATTCTGATTGCCGCCGTTTTGTTGTTCGATATACCTCTTCACGGAAGCGTTTTCCTGTTGTTTTTTGTTTTATTAATTTATGTTTTTCTTTGCCTGTCAATCGGCATTGGTATATCTGGCATGGCACAAAACCAGCTCCAGGCACTGCAAATGTCGTCATTTTATTTTATCCCTTCAATTATGCTGTCTGGTTTTATTAGCCCTTTTATTAGTATGCCCGACTGGGCAAAAGCCATTGGTTCCTGTTTGCCGCTGACCTACTTCATCCGCCTGGTTAAGGGCATTATGCTCAAAGGGTATTCTGCAACGGCATTATTACCCGATCTATTGCCGCTGATAGGCCTGGCGGTGATCGTCATCGGCGTGGGGTTGAAATCTTATCGTAAAACGCTGGACTGACATTATCTGCGCGTCCGGCAGGGGTGGGCATAGGCTTTTTGCCATGAAATTCGTATAATGCGCCCTCACATTCGTTTCAAGCCGGAGATTTCTATCATGCGTCCAGCAGGCCGTAGCGCTAATCAGGTGCGTCCCGTCACCCTGACCCGTAATTACACAAAACACGCTGAAGGCTCCGTGCTGGTCGAATTCGGTGATACCAAAGTGCTCTGCACCGCCTCCATTGACGAAGGCGTTCCTCGCTTCCTTAAAGGCCAGGGCCAGGGCTGGATCACCGCCGAATATGGCATGCTGCCTCGTTCAACGCATACGCGTAACGCGCGTGAAGCCGCAAAAGGTAAGCAGGGCGGCCGGACGATGGAAATTCAGCGCCTGATCGCCCGCGCGCTGCGTGCGGCGGTTGATCTGAAAGCGCTGGGCGAATTCACCATCACTCTTGATTGCGATGTGCTGCAGGCCGATGGCGGTACCCGTACTGCGTCTATTACTGGTGCCTGCGTGGCGCTGGCCGACGCGTTGAATAAGCTGGTGGCCGCCGGCAAGCTGAAAACCAACCCGATGAAAGGGATGGTGGCTGCGGTCTCTGTTGGTATCGTGAATGGCGAAGCCATCTGCGATCTGGAGTACATCGAAGACTCCGCCGCGGAAACCGACATGAACGTGGTGATGACCGAAGATGGCCGCATTATTGAGGTACAGGGTACGGCAGAAGGCGAGCCGTTCACCCATGAAGAGCTCCTCACTCTCCTGGCGTTAGCCCGAGGGGGGATCGAGTCCATTATCACGACGCAGAAGGCGGCGTTAGAAAATTAATGATTAAGGCGACTGAGAAGTCGCCTTTTTTTTGCGCGCTATCCTTCATCACACCTGCGAAGGGGAAGCGCGAAGTCTGACAATGATGAAAGTACGAAAGGAGCGAATCCATGAAGCCGTATCAGCGCCAGTTTATTGAGTTTGCGCTTAGCAAGCAGGTTCTTAAGTTTGGCGAGTTCACGCTGAAATCCGGGCGCAAGAGCCCCTATTTCTTCAACGCCGGCCTGTTTAACACCGGGCGCGATCTGGCTCTGCTGGGCCGTTTTTATGCCGAGGCGCTGGTGGATTCCGGGATTGAGTTCGACCTGCTGTTTGGCCCGGCCTATAAAGGTATTCCGATCGCCACCACCACCGCGGTAGCATTAGCCGAGCACCATGACCGCGATCTGCCTTACTGCTTTAACCGCAAAGAGGCAAAAACCCACGGCGAAGGCGGTAATCTGGTCGGTAGCCCGCTACAGGGTCGGGTGATGCTGGTGGATGATGTCATCACCGCCGGCACGGCGATCCGTGAATCAATGGAGATCATCCAGGCCCAGGGCGCGCAGCTGGCGGGTGTACTGATCTCTCTGGATCGTCAGGAACGCGGCCGCGGCGACATCTCTGCTATTCAGGAAGTGGAACAGGATTACGGCTGCCAGGTTATCTCGATTGTTACTCTGAAAGAGCTGATCGCTTACCTGGAAGAAAAACCGGAAATGGCGGAACACCTGGCGGCAGTTCGCGCCTATCGCGAAGCCTACGGCGTCTGATGATGCATCCGGCAGCCTCGGCTGCCGGATATTTCCGTTATACCAGCTTAGCGCCCTGCGCATTGACGTACAGCGAATAGATTGACGTACTGGACGCCATAAACAGCCGATTGCGCTGTTCGCCGCCAAAGCACAAGTTCGCGCAGCGCTCCGGCAGTTGAATGGTGCCGATATGCTTACCCTGAGGGTTAAAGATCCGCACGCCGTCGAGTTCTTCGTTTCCGCTTCCCCATCCGCACCACAGATTGCCGTCTGCGTCGCAGGCGATCCCATCGGCGGTACCGTTGCCACAGTCGAGATACACCCGTTTATTTTTCAGCGTATTGCCTTCCACGTCCCACGCCAGAATTAAGCGGTTCGGTGTCGCCCGGCTTTCCACCACGTACAGGGTCTTTTCGTCCGGCGAGAAACACAAACCATTTGGCCCTTTTACGTCGCCCAGGACCACGCTTAGTTTGCGGCTTTCCGGCTCCAGGCAATAGACGTTTTGCGGCAATTCTGGGGTTGCTTTGTGGCCTTCGTAAAAGCCGCTGATGCCAAATGGCGGGTCGGTAAACCAGATGGTACCGTCTGACTTCACAACGATATCGTTTGGGGAATTGAGGCGCTTACCCTGGTAGCTATCGGCCAGTACGGTGACAGATCCGTCGTATTCGGTACGCGTAATGCGGCGGGTGTCGTGCTCGCAACTGATTAAGCGCCCCTGTCTGTCGCGGGCATGGCCATTGCTATAGTTGGCCGGGTAGCGAAAGACGCTGGTTTCTCCACTGATTTCATCCCAGCGCATGATGGCGTTATTCGGAATGTCGCTCCACAGCAGCATTCGCATGTCGCCGAACCAGACCGGGCCTTCCGCCCAACGGAAGCCGCTGGCGATGCGTTCAACCTTTGCGCTGGCAAGCATATAGCGACGAAAGCTGTCATCGACGGCCACGATGCGTGGGTCAGGATAGCGTTCAGAAGGGGCCCATGCTGCGAAGCTTTTTTGACTGACTAGTAGCGATGCGGTTGCCAACCCGCCTATCTTCAATAAATCCCGCCGTGACGTCGCCATCAAATCTCTCCTTGTCGGGTGGTGTTGGGGGAGGGTGAAACGATCAGCAAGCTGGATAGTAGGAAAGGAAAGCGGAAACGCGCATTGGGCAATTCAACCAATGGCCCTGGGATTTGCGACAAACTTACGCAGATTGCGAGGAGAATCATGCAGCCTGGCGGCTGCATGTGAGGATTTACTGAAGCTGTGCGGCGACCAGCGGCCAGCGGGCGTCGAAATCATCCGTCGGACGATATTTGAACTCGCTGCGCACAAAGCGCGACAGCATGCCCTCGCAGAAGGCCAGCAGCTGGCTGGCCAGCAGGGTTTCGTCGAGGGTGTAGCCTTCGCCTTCGCGCATTTTTTTCTCGCGCATCACCTGGCGTAGCTGCACTTCGATGCGTTCAAAAAGCTGGTTGATGCGGCCCTGAAGCCGGTCCTGTTCGAACATCAGCGCGTGCCCGGTAAGGATACGCGTCAGCCCAGGATTACGCTCGCCAAACCCAAGAATCAGCAGGACGATCAGGCGCAGGCGCGCGGTGGTGTCCTTTTCATCTTTCAAAATCAAATTGATGCGCGTAATCAGACTGTCTTCAATGAACTCGATCAGGCTGTCAAACATGCGGGTTTTGCTGGGAAAATGGCGATACAGCGCGGCTTCGGAGACGCCGACGGAAGCCGCCAGTTTCGCGGTGGTAATACGTTGGCTACCATCGCTGGATTCCAGCATTAGCGCCAGAGATTGAAGTATTTCTTCGCGACGATTCCGTTTCGCAGTTTGCTTTTCTGCCATGTTTTAAAATACCCCTGAAAATAAGCACTTGTCAGGCAGACATCCACAACGCGACCGCAAACCAGGGTTTGCGGTGATGTTATTGCATTATGCGCGTTGGGATGCAGATTCCGTGTTGCTGGGCTTATTTACGCCCTGAGTGACCGAAGCCGCCTTCGCCGCGGTCGGTGGCATCGAAGGATTCCACCAGGTTAAATTCTGCCTGAACGACCGGCACAAAGACCATCTGTGCGATACGTTCGCCCGGCTCGATAACAAAACTCTGCTGACCGCGGTTCCAGACGGACACCATCAGTTGTCCCTGATAATCGGAGTCGATGAGGCCCACCAGGTTACCCAGTACCACCCCATGCTTATGACCGAGGCCGGAACGTGGCAGGATCACCGCCGCCAGAGAGGGATCGGCGATATGAATTGCCAGGCCGGTCGGCAACAACGTGGTTGCACCCGGCGCCAGCTCTACGGCGTCGTCAAGACAGGCTCGCAGGTCAAGTCCGGCGGAGCCGGAGGTGGCATAGGTCGGCAGCGGAAATTGCTGGCCGACACGCGGGTCCAGAATCTTAACGTCGATTTTTTTCATCATAACGGGTCACGATCTCGTCGAGTAATAATTGGCCCAGGAGTTCCTTGCGCTCAAGTGGTAAGCGCTTTTCTCCATCCTGCCAGAAAAGGTGTAATGCGTTGCTATCGCTATTAAATCCCTGATTAGGCTGGGAAACATCGTTGGCACAAATCAGGTCGAGGTTTTTGCGGGCACGTTTTTGCCGCGCATATTCTTCCACATTATTCGTTTCGGCGGCAAACCCAACGACATAGGGGCGATGCGATTTTAGCGCCGCGACCCCGGCCACGATATCCGGGTTTTTAACCATTTTTATTGTTAATTCATCACCTTGTTTTTTTATTTTATCTTCGGCGATGACAGCCGCGCGGTAATCCGCCACCGCGGCGCAGCCAATAAAAATGTGCTGCTGCTGAGCGCCAGCCTGGACGGCCGCTTCCATCTCCAGCGCGGTAGTGACATCAATGCGCTGCACAAACGGCGGTGTTGGTAGCGATACCGGGCCGCTGATCAGGGTCACGTTCGCGCCGCGCTGGGCGGCGGCCGCGGCAATCGCGAAGCCCATCTTGCCAGAGCTGTGGTTGGTGATATAGCGCACCGGATCCAACGGCTCACGGGTCGGGCCCGCGGTAATCATGAGGTTGAGATGTTGCAAATCTTTGACAGGGGAGGCGAAATGTTGCGCGGCCATGTCTACGATAGTTAACGGATCGAGCATTCTCCCCGGGCCGACGTCACCGCAGGCCTGACTACCGCTGTCCGGTCCCCACAGCAGCAGCCCGCGGGAAGCGAGCGTCTGCAGATTATGCTGGGTGGCCTGCGCGCGATACATCTGCTGGTTCATGGCGGGCACCACGGCAACCGGAGAAGGCGTGGCGAGACAGATCGTCGACACCAGATCGTTGGCCATGCCAGCCGCCACGCGAGCGATTAAATCGGCGGTCGCCGGAGCAAGGATCACCAGGTCGGCCCATTTCCCGAGCTCAATATGCCCCATTGCCGCTTCCGCCGCTGGATCGAGCAGGCTGTCGGAAACCGGATAGCCGGATACCGCCTGCAGGCTGAGTGGGGTAATGAACGCTTTTGCCGCCTCTGTCATCGCGACACGCACCTCCGCGCCGCGTTCACGCAGTCGGCGCACCAGTTCCGGGGTTTTATACGCCGCGATGCCGCCGCTGACGCCCAGGACGATTTTTTTACCCGCCAGAGTCATCATGATGTCTTCCTGTTGCCGTAGACCAGAATCCGCGCATCTTATCACAATCCTGTCGCCGTCGTGCCTCTGGTGGGCATTCACTTTGCGAGCGGCTACGCAGGGTGAAAAGCAGCGGGTCGGCAGTGCCGCCAGGCTGTGCCAGGATAGGCTGATTGACGCAGGAGGGCGTATGGACGGAATGGAAAATCTGATGCCACGGGAGAAGATGTTGCAGTACGGCATCGAAACGCTAACGGATGTTGAGCTGCTGGCGCTGTTTCTGCGCATCGGCACACGTCATCAGGATGTACTGAGTTATGCCCAGGCGTTACTGCAGCGTTTTGGTTCGCTTTACGCCCTGCTTTCCGCTGATAAAGCGCAACTGGTTGCTGTAGACGGACTAGGGCTGGCGAAATATGCGCAACTGAAGGGGATTGCCGAACTGGCGCGACGCTATTTTAGCTCGCAACTGGTCGAGGAAGCTGCGCTTATTTCTCCCTCAATGACGCGAGAGTTTTTGCAAAGCCAGCTGACGGAAGAGGAGCGGGAGATCTTTATGGTGATCTTTTTAGATAATCAGAACCGGGTGTTGAAACATAGTCGACTTTTTTCTGGTACTCTTAGCCACGTTGAGGTGCATCCGCGAGAAATTGTACGCGAAGCCATCAAAGTGAACGCCGCCGCCGTGATCCTTGCGCATAATCACCCCTCCGGTAGTCCGGAGCCGAGCCAGGCTGACAGGCTAATTACCGAAAGAGTGGTAAAATCCTGTCGATTCATGGAGATACGTGTGCTTGACCATCTGGTTATCGGCCGCGGTGCGTATGTATCTTTTGCCGAACGCGGCTGGATTTAGCGCCGAACTGGCGATCCTTCGGGATCTTTGTCTGTTCGGGACTTGAGCACATCGCCGAGTCAGCGTATACTACGCCACCTTTGAGAATCTCGGGTTTGGCATTTGGGCCTGGCAGTCGAGAGTTCACATTGAACTGCGATGACCAGGCTGTAAAGCCTGACGAGGCGCCAATACCCCATACGAAGCTCGAGCTAATTTGATTTTTGGAGAATAGACATGTCCCGAGTCTGCCAAGTTACTGGCAAGCGTCCGGTGACCGGTAACAACCGTTCCCACGCACTGAACGCGACTAAACGCCGTTTCCTGCCGAACCTGCACTCTCACCGTTTCTGGGTTGAGAGCGAGAAGCGTTTTGTCACCCTGCGCGTATCTGCTAAAGGTATGCGTGTAATCGATAAGAAAGGCATCGATACAGTTCTGTCTGAACTGCGTGCCCGTGGCGAAAAGTACTAAGTACTTAGAGGAAATAAATCATGGCTAAAGGTATTCGTGAGAAAATCAAGCTGGTTTCTTCCGCTGGTACTGGTCACTTCTACACCACCACGAAGAACAAGCGTACCAAACCGGAAAAAATGGAACTGAAAAAGTACGATCCGGTTGTACGTCAGCACGTTATCTACAAAGAAGCTAAAATTAAATAATTTTCGCCTCCTTGTAATGAAAACCCCGCCCCGGCGGGGTTTTTTATTGCCATTATTCAGGCAAAACACCTTCAAAACTTATCATATATCCCTCTTTTAATTATTAACCAGAAATCAATTAACATAATGAATGTAAAGGTTTTTCTTGTCTTGCTTGTATAGTCTGTCTATTCTTCCGGTACAGAAAACCAGCGACAGGGATTGTTATGGCCTCTTTTATTCCAGATGTTTCATTTATTGATAATAGCGAACAGCGCACACCGTTAATTTTAGTCCTCGATTGCTCAGGCAGCATGCAGGGCCAGCCAATGGCCCAGCTGAATCAGGGGCTAAAGCTGCTGGAAGAGGAACTTAAGCAGGATGTGATCGCCGCGAAGCGCGTTCGGCTGCTGGTGGTCAAATATGGCGGCTATGATGAATGCGAGCTGTACGGCGACTGGTGTGATGCGATGGACTTCACCGCTCCGGTGCTTGAGGCCAATGGCCTGACACCCACCGGGCAGGCTGTTAGCCTGGCGCTGGACGAAATTGAAGCTGAAAAGCAGCGCCTGAAAGCGGCTGGCGTCCCCTATACCCGGCCGTGGCTGTTTTTAATGTCGGATGGCGAACCTACGGACAACTGGCAGGCGGCTGCACAGGCGTGCCGTGATGCGCAGGCGGCGAACAAAGTCGCTGTGTTTCCGATTAGCGTAGGACTCGAAGCAACAGAGTCGATGGGGCAGTTCAGCCGTAGCGGTATTAACGGTGTGAAGCAGTTGAAGGGATTACAGTTCCGCGAGCTATTCCTCTGGCTCAGCGCCAGTATGCAGGTGGTGTCGCAGTCGACACCGGGCGGTAAAGCGCAGCTGCCGCCGACGGATAGCTGGTCAGAAATTTCGGTCTGACGCCATGAACTGGCGCGTATACGCAGCGTCGGTCATGGGGAGCAGCCACCGACAAAATCAACTTCCCTGCCAGGATGCCTTTTGCTACCGCAATTTGGGCGATCGGCTTGTCGCCGTTGTCTGTGATGGGGCGGGCTCTGCCGCGTATAGCGAGCAGGGCGCAGCCATGGTCGCGCATGATCTGGCTAATCGACTGGCGACGTTCACCACTGCACCGGATGAAAAGCAGCTGGTGGCGCTGGTCGGGAGCGTGCGTGAGACTGTTCTGTTACAGGCGCAGGCACAGGATATTTCCCCGGGCGATTTTGCCTGTACTGTTCTGGCCGCGTGGCTGGGCGAGACTGCCTCTGTGATAGTGCATATTGGCGATGGCGCTGCGGCGTTAAGCCTGGGTGCCGAACAGCACTTATCCCTGCCCGAAAACGGCGAATACGCTAACCAGACCTGGTTCCTGACCAGCGACGACTGGCAGGAGCATTTACATATCAGCCCGTTTTCTGGCAGAGCCACGCGGCTGGTGATGATGACTGACGGCGTGCAGCCGTTTGCGCTCAACCGGCGTGGGGATGCGCTGTTCTCCCCGTTTATCGATCCGGTTTTGCGTTATATACAACAGTCTTCAGAGGCAGAGGGAAGCGAAGCGCTGTGCGCCACGCTGGATGACCCGCGCACCTGGGCGATAACCGGTGATGACAAGACACTTTTGGTAGCCCTGCGTCATGAAGCATAAAAAACTGCCGGTCTGCTATACGGAACAGCGTCGCACGGTACGTCTGGGGAAACTGATCAAGAGCGGTGGCGCAGGGAGTGTCTATTTCCTGGCGGATGATCCTTCCCGCGTTGCCAAACTTTACCATCCGCACACCGATACCGCTTACTACCAGCGTAAGCTCAGCGCCATGCTGGCGCAGCGGCCCGCGATCCCCGCTCCCGCGGAAGATGCGTCGATTGTCCAGCTGGCGTGGCCCGACTATTTGCTCTACGACGAGCGCAAGCGCGTTGTGGGTTTTGTCATGCCGGTTCTGGACACCCAGCGCACCATTGAGCTGGAGTATATTTTACAGGCACGGCAGGCGAAGGCGCACCATCTGCCGGAAGGCATCGGCGCGAAAGTGAGCCTGGCTTGCAACCTTGCTACCCTGGTCTCTACGCTGCATGCGCGACAGCACCGGGTTATCGACATGAAACCGGTCAACCTGCGGTTCTATCGCGACAGCCTTTATATCGCGCTGCTGGACTGTGATGGCTTTAGCATTCAGGGTGAGGGAGAGCGTTTCCCTGCAGGGCAGTTCACGCCGGATTATCTGGCGCCGGAGTTTCAGCGTATTGGGCAGGTACCCGGTGAGCAGGAAGAAGCGCAGGATCGTTTCTCGCTGGCGGTGATTATTTTCCAACTCCTCAACCATGGTATTCATCCCTACAGTGGTCGCTCGATAGCGGCGAAGGTACCCGATGATTTACCGGGTCGTATCGCTGCCGGCTGTTATGCCTACGGGATAAACGCAGCGACGACTATCTCGCCGGTGCCGGCCAGTACACACCATTTGTTGCCGGTTGAGCTGCGTAAGCTGTTCGATCGCGCATTTAGCGGTTCGCCCGCCCGACGTCCTTCCGCCGATGAATGGGCGCAGGAGCTGCGTCCTTATGCGCTACGCAGCACGCAAAAAATTATTCTTTGTCATCAAAAACACCAGCATTTCGCCGGGATGCCGTGTCTGGTCTGCGCGCGAAAAAAACAGGTTGTTGCGGGAATAAAACAGGCAAAACAGCGTAAACAAGCGGAAACCGATCGCCTGCGGGTCGCGCCTGTAGTGCGGCAGCCTCGCAGGGCGCCAGCCGCTGCCGTACCTCGTCAGCCTACCGGGCCGGGGCCGTTAACCCTGCTGTGGCGCAGTATTCGCAGCAGCGTTCCTTCGTTTGCCTGGCATGGCGCGCTGGCGCTGATGAGTACGCTGATTATGGGGGGGCTGGCGCGCAGTTTTGCCCGGCTCAACGACGCTGGTCCAGCATGGTTTGATATTGCGGCGTTACTGATTATTTTTATCTGGGTGGCAGCGCTGATATTCCGGTCCATTATTCGGAGCAAGCCATAAATGACGCTGAAATTAAGATATCTCATTCTCTTTTTCGCGTTGCTGATGGCTTTTGTGGCGCCGGATCTCGTCTCCTTGCTGTGGTCCGCGCCATTTCGCTTAATGGATAAGCTGCCGCTGTTACCTGCTGCGCTTAATGATCCTCAGCGTTTATATCTCTATGGCCTGTGGCTGGGGGGAACGATCTATTTTTCCGCCCTGATGTGGGTGGCGGTTACCCGACGCAATAAAGGCTATCTGATTGTTGCAGTGGCGCAGCTGGTTTTTGTCATGGGCATTACGTTATTCAAGGTGCCGATTGGCGAGCAAAATCAGCGGCGCTGGCAGAGTATGAATCAGCTGGAAACACCCGCCTGGAGCGATTTTCTTTATAAACGCCATGCCCGTTTTATTCAGATAGCGCTACAGGGGGGGCCGTTGGATCAGCACAAGATCACCGAGCAATTTCTCGCGCAGAAAAAACCGCTGGCGGCGCTGCCGCTTGGCTGGAATGAAGAAGATGCTGAAGCTGCGGATACGCTCTGGCAGCAGGCGTTGGGCTATCGTGAACGGGAAGCGAAAGCATTACCCAAAATGATGGACTATCTGGCCTGGATGCCGGACCGTGGCGATCTGACGCTGGCAACGGCCGTCCTGACGCTGACGAGCGAGGCGGATAAAGCGCAGGCGGAAACGGCGTTTCGCCGGGCCATTGCCATTGCGCCGGAAAACCCGGATGCCTGGCTGGGTTGGGCAGTCGCGCTGATCCAGGCCCGCGATATTGCGCGAGTGCGAAATACGCAGTTTCAGGCGCTCACGCAAAGCATTACAACCGGATTGTTGATGGCGGAGGGTCTGAAGGATAGACCGCGGCAGCCTGCGCTACAGCAGCGGCTGGCAGCATACATCGCGCAAATGCCGGTGGACGATCGGCAAATCCTGCACATTTTGCAGGCGCGCATGCAGACGCGCTCCTGCGATTTGCCACTGGATAAGTATGCAACGGAGCAGGGCGAAGCGAGCAAGGTGCTGCCTTTGGCAAAATCAATCGTGTTTAAAACTGCTCCCGTGCGTAGCGTCAGCCCGATTAACGAACGCTTTCCCGGCCACGTCAGCATTGATACGGAGCACTATGGCATCAGGAAAGAGAGTTTGCAGGCGATGCCGTATCCGGCGATACATAAATACATCAAGTCAGCGACAACCATCCTCTCGCTGGATACTGACGCCAGCGGCGAGCTGTTAAACGTGGTCGTTGAGTGCAGCAGCGGCATTCCCGAGTTCGACCAGGCGGCGCTGTACTATGCGCAGCAGTGGCGTTTGGGTTCTCACCGGCAGGGAAAACGTGTGTTGCTGCCGGTGAGCTTTATCAGCGATCGTGTACCGCCGGAGGAGTACTATGAGGAGATGGAGGCGCGGGGGGCGGGCCCCGCCC
>NZ_JBMAXV010000037.1:0-50794 GCF_048589245.1 Klebsiella sp. 10982 | reverse complement strand
GGCCCAACAGTATCTACGGCCCGTACCATTGCGAGCTGAAGCTCTCAACGCTATCGCTCTCCCCATGACTGAAACTGCCGGTGTTAGTGGCTACCGGGGCTACAGGGCCCGTATATCGAGGGTTACGCCGCTACTGGCACACCGCTGTGGAAGCGGAACTCGGCCTCCGGTCTGAGGATCAGCGCCGCTTCCGCCTCACCAAGCTGACGCACCCGCTCGCTGATATCTTCCCCGGCGATCTTCTGCGCCAGATCCAGATAGTCCTGATAATGACGCGCCTCGGAGCGCAGCAGCGACAGATAAAACTTCTGCAGATCGTCATCCAGCCACGGCGCCAGCGCGGCAAAGCGTTCGCAGGAGCGGGCCTCGATATAGGCGCCGCAGATCAGCTTATCAATCAGCATCACCGGCTCGTGCGAGCGCACTTCGCGCCGCAAGCCACGGGCATAGTTGCTGGCGGTAATTTTGACGTAGGGAATATCGCGCGCCACCATCATCTCCCGCACCTGCCAGAAGTGATGTAGCTCCTCTTTAATCAGCAAAATCATGCTGTCCAGCAGCTGGCGTCCCCACGGGTCGTCGGTCTGCGGCATGGCGCTTTTGTTGATCCGCTTATGCAGGGCGACAAAATCCGGCTCCGGCCCCCAGCGGTAGGTGAAGTCTTCGTACGGCTTCAGGCAGGCCAGTAGCTCGTCGGCGTCGGCTTTATCCGCGACGTAGCGACGCACCAGCAGCATGGCGTTCTGCGCCGCTTTCAGCTCGCACACCATATGGTCGGTCAGCAGCAGCGGCAGGTTTTCCGGCTTGCGGGCTTCCTCAATCCACGCCTGCGGCGTTGGACAGTGCAGGAAGTTGATAATCGGGGAGAGAATCTGCGGGTAATCCATGGAGGTTCCTTGCTATACGGCGGCAGGCGCCGCCGTATCCATCTACGACATCTGCGACTTAGTGGCGAACACCATCGTCGTCTTCATCGACATACTCTTCGTCATCGTCGTCGCCGTCTTCACCGTTCGGGTCCTCATAGTAGGTACCCCAACCGTCGTACTCGACGTCATATTTTTCTGCCAGCGTCATCAGCTGTTCCACCTGGGCATCGATCAGGTCTGCGTTCAGCGCGCATTCGCTCAGAATATCGCAGCAGATGACCATGTCACCCTCTTCCACTTCCAGCTCTTCGGGCTCGGTCACTTCATAGCCCAGCTTGAACGCTTCCACCGCCACTTTCTCCAGGGTTTCGAAATCGTCTGCAGAGAGGTGATGCTCAATCGTGTACAGTGCGTCCGGATCGCTGCCATCTTCCAGCAGCTCTTCGATAATCAGACGCGTCTCTTCACGCTGTTCTTCCAGGTGTTCCGGGTTTGCCATGGCTCGTTCCTCATAATGTGCGGCAGTTATCCCTATTGTCACATACCGCCGTCATTGCCTCCACTTCTCAGTGAAAGATTTCTATCACAGACTTGCAAATGAATATTCATACATATAAATTGAATTTTAATTCAATTAGTGGCCTATGCCAGGTGAGGGAATCATGTCTGCGTTTTACCAGAAGCATTTTTTAAAGTTACTCGATTTTACCCCTGCAGAAATCACCGCCCTGCTCGAGCTGGCGGCAAAGCTGAAAGCCGATAAGAAAAACGGTATCGAAGTCCAGAAACTGGCAGGGAAAAACATCGCGCTCATCTTCGAAAAAGACTCAACCCGTACACGATGCTCTTTCGAAGTTGCCGCATACGACCAGGGCGCCCGCGTGACCTATCTGGGGCCAAGCGGCAGCCAGATTGGCCATAAAGAGTCGATCAAGGATACCGCCCGCGTGCTCGGGCGGATGTACGATGGCATTCAGTATCGCGGCCACGGCCAGGAGGTGGTGGAGACGCTGGCGCAATACGCCGGCGTGCCGGTGTGGAATGGTCTCACCAACGAGTTCCACCCGACCCAGCTGTTAGCGGATCTGCTGACCATGAAAGAGCACCTGCCGGGCAAAGCCTTTAACCAGATGACGCTGGTCTACGCCGGCGATGCGCGCAACAACATGGGCAATTCGATGCTGGAAGCCGCCGCGCTGACCGGTCTGGATCTGCGCCTGGTAGCGCCATCGGCCTGCTGGCCGGAGGCCGCGCTGGTTGAAACCTGCACCGCGCTGGCCAAACAGCAGGGCGGCAACATCACGCTAACGGAAGATATCGCCGCGGGGGTGAAAGGCGCCGATTTTATCTATACCGACGTCTGGGTATCGATGGGCGAGGCGAAGGAAAAATGGGCCGAACGTATCGCCCTGCTGCGCGACTATCAGGTTAACAGCGCGATGCTGGCGCTAACCGGCAATCCGCAGGTCAAGTTCCTCCACTGCCTGCCGGCATTCCACGACGACCAGACCACGCTGGGCAAACAGATGGCTGCCGATTACGGCCTGCACGGCGGCATGGAAGTGACTGACGAGGTGTTTGAGTCGGCGGCGAGCGTGGTGTTTGACCAGGCGGAAAACCGGATGCACACCATCAAAGCGGTGATGGTGGCGACGCTGAGCAAGTAGTCCTTTGCTTGTGGCCACATCCCGGATAGCACGGCGCTTATCCGGGATTCGGCTCACCATTTTACGCCATCAACATCTTCACTACCGCTTTGCGCACCTTCGCCGGGGCGCCAACGGCGCACAGCGGTTTATGCACTTCGCCGGGATAAAACACCACAAAATCCCCTTCGTTGAGGATCACCGTTTTCTCCTGCTGGCCTTCGGCAAGAAAAGCGATGTCTTTCTCTGCCAGCCAGTCGGTCTGCGGCTCTCCTGGCGGCAAGGTGCTGAAGGTCATCCCCTCAATGCCGCGGAGCACAATCTGGATATCGAGATAGCGGGCATGGTATTCCGCGCGACGCGCGGCCTGCGGCTCGGTGGTGTCTTCGGAAATCAGATAAAACAGCTTATCACCATCGATATCGTGTTTACCCAGCGGCGTCGTCTCGCTGACATGGGCGATAACGTGCTTAATCGCCTCGCGCAGCGCGGCAGGCAGCCACGGCTGCAGATGGTGGATATTGCCAATAATCATTACTCACCTCAAATATAAAACAGCATTTCATTTTATCGTGTTATACCCCCATCGCCGCTGCCATACCAGTACCGTTTCACGGTTCTTTGCGCTGGCGCACTTTTCTGCAGGCAAACGATTACCTGTTTGTGAATGAATCGCTTGATCGTCATAACGGTCTGCGTATAATGCCAGTCGTTTTGCCGGGAGGAAGCATGGCCAATTGCGTACGACATTCTGTCTTAGCGCGTCTGAACGCAGACGCTGGCCTGGCGTTTTTCTTTCCGTTGCTCATTGGATTCCCGAAGCCCCTTATTTAAGGGGCTTTTTTTTTGCCCAGGCGTCAGGAGATAAGCATGGCTAACCCGCTATATCAAAAACATATCATTTCCATAAACGATCTCAGCCGCGAAGACCTCGAACTGGTGCTGGCGACGGCGGCAAAGCTGAAAGCCAATCCGCAACCCGAGCTGCTGAAGCATAAGGTTATTGCCAGCTGTTTCTTTGAAGCCTCGACCCGCACCCGCCTCTCTTTTGAAACCTCGATGCACCGCCTGGGCGCCAGCGTGGTCGGCTTTTCCGACAGCGCCAACACCTCACTGGGCAAAAAAGGGGAAACCCTGGCGGATACTATCTCCGTCATCAGCACCTACGTTGACGCCATCGTGATGCGTCATCCGCAGGAGGGCGCCGCGCGTCTGGCGACCGAATTTTCCGGCGGCGTGCCGGTGCTGAACGCCGGCGACGGCGCCAACCAGCATCCGACCCAGACCCTGCTCGACCTGTTCACCATTCAGGAGACTCAGGGCCGCCTCGAGAACCTTAACGTGGCGATGGTCGGCGATCTGAAGTATGGCCGTACCGTGCACTCGCTGACCCAGGCGCTGGCGAAATTCAACGGCAACCGCTTCTACTTCATCGCCCCGGACGCGCTGGCCATGCCGCAGTACATCCTTGATATGCTCGATGAAAAAGGCATCGCCTGGAGCCTGCATAGCGCGATCGACGACGTGATGGCGGAAGTGGATATTCTGTACATGACCCGCGTGCAGAAAGAGCGTCTGGATCCGTCGGAATACGCCAACGTCAAAGCGCAGTTCGTCCTGCGCGCCGCCGACCTCGAAGGAGCACGCGCCAACATGAAGGTGCTGCACCCGCTGCCGCGCATTGACGAAATTACCACCGATGTCGATAAAACGCCGCACGCCTGGTACTTCCAGCAGGCCGGTAACGGCATCTTCGCCCGCCAGGCGTTACTGGCACTGGTACTGAATAGCGAGCTGGCACTGTAAGGGGGAAATGAGAGATGACACACGACAATAAACTGCAGGTAGAAGCGATCAAACGCGGCACCGTGATCGACCATATCCCGGCGCAGGTCGGCTTTAAGCTGTTAACCCTGTTCAAACTGACCGAAACCGACCAGCGCATCACCATCGGCCTGAACCTGCCTTCCGGCGAGATGGGCCGCAAAGATTTGATTAAAATCGAGAATACCTTCCTGACCGACGAGCAGGTTAACCAGCTGGCGCTGTACGCCCCGCAGGCGACGGTAAACCGCATTGATGATTACGAAGTGGTGGGCAAATCCCGCCCGAGCCTGCCGGATCGGATTAACAGCGTGCTGGTCTGCCCGAACAGCAACTGTATCAGCCATGCTGAACCCGTTTCTTCCAGTTTTGCAGTGAAAAAACGTGCCGATGATATCGCTCTCAAATGTAAATACTGTGAAAAAGAGTTTTCTCATTATGTGGTGCTGGCCAACTAAATGCGGTTGGTATTAATACTGGCCCTCCCTATAATGGCTACGACCTAATTACTGCAGTTCATCTGGAGATATTATGAGCAAAACTATTGCGACGGAAAATGCACCAGCCGCTATTGGCCCGTATGTACAAGGTGTTGATCTGGGTAGCATGATCATCACTTCCGGTCAGATCCCAGTCGACCCGAAAACCGGCAGCGTGCCGGAAGATGTCGCCGCGCAGGCGCGTCAGTCCCTGGACAACGTAAAAGCTATCGTTGAAGCCGCTGGCCTGAAAGTGGGCGATATCGTGAAAACCACCGTTTTCGTGAAAGATCTGAATGATTTCGCCACCGTGAATGCCGCGTATGAAGCGTTCTTCACCGAGCACAACGCTACCTTCCCGGCGCGTTCCTGCGTTGAAGTCGCACGTCTGCCGAAAGACGTGAAGATTGAGATCGAAGCTATCGCAATTCGTCGCTGATTGCTTCTCTGCCCTCACCCCGGGCGCTTATGGCCTCCGCGGGGTGAGGGAGATGCCCTATTTTATCTTCGTTGCCCGCAGCAGTTTTTCCAGCGGATAGACCGCCGCAATCACCAGTTCATCCTGGGTTTTCGCCGCCGTATCCAGTTGCGCCAGGATTGAGGCGTACTCTTTATCGTCCAGCGTCCCCTGGCGCGCCACCAGGTCGGTCAAGCGCAGTCCGAGGCTTGCCAGCTTATCAACCTGCTGCACCACCGGCTTGATTGCCGCCAGCTGATAGTTATTGTCGGTCAGCGCCAGCGCATCGCCGCTGTTGTTCTGCCAGCGGGTAAAGACGTGGCGTAGCCCGTCGGCGCTCTCGGCGTCTTCGGCATCGCTGATCAACCGCTCCGCCCACTGATTCAGGCTGCGCACGGTGTCGCTCTCCGCCGGCAGCGCATCGGCAAGCCGGTTAAGCGGTTCAAACTGATGATAATTGTTCGCCTGGAACTTGAGATGCTGGCGGGTATAGTAATGCGCCGGCTCCAGCGCCTCGGCGAGGATCTGCAACGCCAGCGTATGGCTGCTGTTCGCCAGCCGGGTAAACTGCTCCAGCTGCTGGGCATGTTGCTGCAGGCCAACGGAGACCGTTGACCAGCTGTCCATCGCCTGCAGGCGCTGATACATATTGTCGCTGTCTTTGACATCTTCAGCCGACCATAACCGCTCCGCCACCGCAAAAGCCCGCGGCCACAGCTTGATGTCGATCACCGGCGCGGCGACGTTTTCCGCCCATAGCGCCGCTTCGCCGCCGAGCAGATTCTTCTGCTGCTGCGCGTCGGGTAGCGTCGGCTGAATACCCTGCGGCACAGCGTCCAGCCGCTTGCCGTCAACCGGATAGCGAGTATTGCCCAGCAGGAAGTAGCCACTGAGCGTGTCGTTGTTGATGGTCAGCACCGGGCGGGTTTCGCCCATCCAGGTATCGACGCGGAACGTGACCTGATTATCGTCAAGCCATTCAATTTCCTGCACAGCACGGCGAGATTTCCCTTTGAAATCAATGAATCCACGCCAGCCGCTATCGTCTTTCACCAGCGTGAAGCTGCCCTCCACCGCACTGCCCTTCAGCCGCGGCATCGAAAACTGCCAGCTCTGGGCGCTGTCGCTATCGGTGATCGTATCCACGCCGTCGAGTCCCTGCGGGATAATTTCATTGCGATAGTGATAAGCGGTGTATTGCGGCTGGTCGAGATAAAAACCAGTCGAGAGAATGCCGCGATAGCCGTGTTTAGCGACGTCGCCTAAAGCATCCTGACCCTGCCAGGACTGGATCAGAATGCTCTTCGGCAAATCAGGGTGGTAGATCTCATCCCAGCCAACCATCTGCCGGTGATGCTTTTCGAGCAGAGTCTCCAGCCGCCGGTTAAAGTACGCCTGCAGCGCGTGGCTGTCCGCCAGCCCTTTCTCTTTGAGGAATTTCTGAATGGCCGGATTGGCCCGCCACTGGCTGTCATCGACTTCATCACCGCCGATATGCAGATACGGATCGGGGAAGATAGCCGCCAGTTCGCTGACCATCGCCTCGGCAAACGCGTAGGTGGCCTCTTTCGTTGGGTCGAGTACTGGTTTCAGCACGCCCCAGTAACGTTCCATCGTATAGGGCCCCGGCGCGCTCATCAGTTCCGGATAAGCCACGGCGATCGCCGAGGCGTGGCCCGGCATATCGATTTCCGGCACCACGCGAATGCCGCGTTCGGCGGCGTAGCGCACAATGTCTTTCATCTGCGCCTGGGTATAAAACAGGCCGTCGCTGGCCTGCTGCTGCAGCTTCGGATAGCGGCTGGAGGCAAAGCGCCAGCCCTGATCGTCGGTCAGATGCCAGTGCAGTACGTTAAGCTTCGCCGCCGCCATACCGTCAATCTGCCGTTTGATCGCCGACAGCGGCATAAAGTGGCGGGCGGAATCCAGCAGCAGCCCGCGCCACGGGAAGCGCGGCGCATCGTTAATGGCGACATAAGGAATGGTGGTGCCGTCAGGGCCGTTTTGTACCAGCTGCAGCAGCGTTTCCATGCCGCGCAGCGCGCCAAAACGCGTATTGGCTTTCAGGGTTGCGCCGTCTGCGTTAACGGTAAGCTGATAACTTTCATCGCTATCCGGCTGCGGCAGGAAAGGCACTTTTTTACTGACGATCACGTTAATGGTTGGGCTTTTTGCTGGCGCTGTCTGCGGCTGCAGCGTCCAGCCGGTTTGCCGCGCCAGGCGGTCGCGCCAGCGGTTTGCCGCCTCGCCAAGATCGTCGCCGCTGACGTTGAGCGTCAGCTGATTGTTCAGCGCCAGCGCCCCCTGCGCCTGCGGGCGCTCCACATGGGCGGGCCACGGCATCAACGGCAGATCGCCTGCCGGAGCGGCAAGCGCCATGCTGCTCAGAAATATTCCGCTGGTCAGCAGAGTGCAACGCACGGTGTTAATCATCAATGTTCCTTTTTATGACGGGCCAAAAAAAGCAAAACATTGGGTTAACATGTGCGCAAAATGGCGTCAATACGGGACGATGACGGGCGTCACAACTTGATGAGATTTAAGAGAAATACCGGTAAGCCCCCTTCCGAACGGAAGAGGGGCGACATCATTTACTGCCAGCCGTAGCGGCGGCTGTAGAAGCCCTTCACGGTCTGGGTCAGCACCATATAGCCCGCAAGGATCGCCACCAGCCACGGGAAGTAGCTCAGCGGCAGGGCCTGCAGCTGCAGATAGCCCGCCAGCGGCGAGAACGGCAGCGCAATACCCACCGCCATCACCACCAGGGTCATGGCGAACAGCGGCCAGGCGGCGCGGCTCTGAACGAACGGAATGCGGCGGGTGCGGATCATATGCACAATCAGCGTCTGCGAGAGCAGCCCTTCAATAAACCAGCCGGACTGGAACAGGGTCTGCATCTCCACGGTATTGGCGTGGAACACCCACCACATCAGGCCGAAGGTGAGGATATCGAAAATCGAGCTGATCGGTCCAAAGAAGACCATAAAGCGTCCAAGGTCAGCCGGGTTCCAGCGCTGCGGTTTACGGATCTGCTCATCATCGACGTTATCAAACGGGATCGCCACCTGGGAGACATCGTACAGCAGGTTCTGAATCAACAGGTGCAGCGGCAGCATCGGCAGGAACGGCAGGAAGGCGCTGGCCACCAGCACGCTGAAGACGTTGCCGAAGTTGGAGCTGGCGGTCATTTTGATGTACTTGAGCATGTTGGCGAAGGTGCGACGGCCCTCGATAACCCCCTCTTCCAGCACCATCAGGCTCTTTTCCAGCAGAATGATATCCGCCGCCTCGCGGGCAATATCCACCGCGCCGTCAACCGAGATACCGATGTCCGCCGCGCGTAACGCCGGGGCGTCGTTGATGCCGTCCCCCATAAAGCCCACCACGTGGCCTTCGCGTTTCAGCAGCGTCACGATGCGCTCTTTATGCAGCGGCGCCAGACGCGCGAACAGCGTGGTGCGTTTCGCCAGCGCCGCCAGCTCGTCGTCGCTCATGGCTTCAATCTGACTGCCAATCACCACCTCGCCCGCATCCAGCCCTACTTCATGGCACACCTTCGCCGCCACCAGCTCGCTGTCGCCGGTGAGAATTTTCACCGTAATACCGCTGGCCTTCAGCGCCTTCAGCGCCGGGGCGGTGGTCTCTTTCGGCGGATCGAGGAAGGCAATGTAGCCTTCGAGGATCAGGTCGGATTCATCCGCACGCTGATAGTCGCCTTCCCGCGCCGGCAGATATTTAGTGGCGACCGCTACCACCCGCAGTCCCTGACGGTTGAGGGTATCGGTGACCCGGCGGATGCGGCGCAGCATGGTGTCATCCAGCGGCACAATATCGCCGTTGTAGCGCACCTGGGTCGAGACGTTGAGGATCTCCTGCAGCGCCCCTTTGCAGATCAGCTGATGCGCGGCGTCCTCCTCCTTCACCACCACCGACATGCGGCGGCGTTCGAAATCGAAGGGGATCTCATCCACCTTCTGCCAGCGCTCCGCCAGGCCGCGGGCGGCTTCCAGCTCAACGCCGTCCAGCACCGCGGTATCGAGCAAATTTTTCAGCCCGGTCTGGTAGTGGCTGTTCAGCCAGGCAGCATGCAGCACCCGCTCGCTGACCTTGCCGGAGACGTCGGTGTGGTTCTCCAGCACAATCTTATCCTGGGTCAGAGTGCCGGTTTTATCGGTGCAGAGAATATCCATCGCGCCAAAGTTCTGAATGGCGTCGAGGTGCTTAACGATAACTTTCTGCTTCGACAGCTTCACTGCGCCACGCGCCAGCGTCGAAGTGACAATCATCGGCAGCATCTCCGGCGTCAGGCCAACCGCGACCGACAGCGCAAACAGCGCCGCCTCCCACCAGTCGCCTTTGGTGTAGCCATTAATCAGCAGCACCACCGGGGCCATCACCAGCATAAAGCGGATCAGCAGCATACTGACGCGGCTGATGCCTTTCTGGAAAGCATTCGGCTCGCTCTCCTGCTCGCTGACGCGACCGGCCAGCTGACCAAACCAGGTACGGCCGCCGGTGGCGAAGACGATCGCCTGCGCCGATCCGCTCACCACGTTGGTGCCCATAAAGCACAGGGTGTCGCACTCCAGCGGGTTCTGCTGCAGCGGATCGCGGCTGCGGGCCACTTTCTCCACCGGCAGCGATTCGCCGGTCAGCGAGGCCTGGGCGACGAACAGATCCCGCGCCTGCATGATGCGCAGGTCGGCCGGGATCATGTCTCCCGCCGACAGCCGGATGATGTCGCCCGGCACCAGCTGGTCGATAGGCAGTTCCAGCCAGCGGCTCTCCCCCTGCTCGTTCACCACCCGCAGCACGGTGGCGGTGTTGCTGACCATCGCCTTCAGCGCATCCGCCGCTTTGGTCGAACGCGCCTCCTGGATAAAGTTGAGCAACGTCGAGATCCCCACCATCAGGGCAATCACCCCGGCGGCGAACAGATCTTCAGTCGAATAGGAGACGATGCCAAGCACCGTCAGCAGCAGGTTGAACGGGTTACGGTAGCAGGTCCACAGATGTACCCACCACGGGGAGGGCTTCTGCGCCGGGATCTGGTTGTCACCATGTTTGAGGATTTTCGCCGCCACTTCGCCTTCATTGAGCCCTTCAGGGTGGCTATCGAAGGCGCGCCAGATCTCCTGTTCGTCCATCGCCGCCACGTCCAGGCACTGCTGGCCCAGCGATTCAGGAATGGGGCCACTCGCCAGATGGCGGGCGTCCGGCAGCGGATCGCGCTGGACTAAACGGCGTGGCAGATGGCGGCTAAGCTGCGCGAACAGCTGCCGGGTATAATTTTTCAGCATAAACAGTCCCTCCGCGCTCGCCGAAGCGAACGCAGCGTGGCCAACAGGCGTGAAAAAGCCTACCTGTCAGGCATGTTATTTTTATGGCAGGGACATCAAGGACGTCACTGCTTTACGCTTTCCGGTAAAGCAGTGTTAAACAGGCTTACCGGAAAGAAAGGTTGCTCCATCGAGGATGAGGAGTGGGATCGGGGTCCATAAATATCTCCGGTAAGTGAATATAAACGGCGCGAATTATAGCGCCTTCGCTGAGGATTGTGTGGCAATAATGGCGATGATAAACCCGCGCAACTAAACCGAACGTAAACCAGACTTTGCTCATTGCGGTTTGGTTGAGTAGCATTAGGCTCACTTCTACGAACCCTGACGAGAATTCCGCATGCAGAACCGGCTGACCATCAAAGATATCGCGCGCTTAAGCGGCGTAGGGAAATCGACGGTATCCCGCGTCCTCAACAACGAGAGCGGGGTCAGTGAACGGACCCGCGAGCGTGTCGAAGCGGTAATGCAGCAGCACGGTTTTTCCCCATCCCGTTCGGCCCGCGCCATGCGCGGCCAGAGCGATAAAGTGGTGGCGATTATCGTCACCCGTCTGGATTCACTGTCGGAAAATCTTGCCGTGCAGACCATGCTGCCCGCCTTTTATGAACAGGGTTACGATCCGATTATGATGGAGAGCCAGTTCTCCCCGGCGCTGGTGGAAGAGCATCTCGGTATGCTCGCCCGCCGCAATATTGACGGCGTGGTGCTGTTCGGTTTTACCGGCATCGACGAAGCGATGCTCGCCCCCTGGCGCGACACCCTGGTGCTGATGGCCCGCGATGCCCCCGGCTTCGCCTCGGTGTGCTATGACGACGAGGGGGCCATCACGCTGCTGATGCAGCGGCTCTACGATCGCGGGCATCGCCATATTAGTTTTCTTGGCGTACCGCACAGCGACGTCACCACCGGTGAACGCCGCCATCTCGCCTACCTCGCCTTCTGTAAAAAGCATCGCCTGACCCCCACCGCCGCCCTGCCGGGACTGGGCATGAAGCAGGGATATGACACCGTCGCCAGCGTGCTGACGGCAGAGACCAGCGCCCTGGTCTGCGCGACGGATACCCTCGCCCTCGGCGCCAGCAAGTATCTCCAGCAGCAGGGCCACGATGCGCTGCAGCTCGCCAGCGTCGGCAGCACGCCGCTGATGAAGTTTCTCCACCCGGAAATCTTGACCGTCGATCCGGGCTATGCCGAGTCCGGACGCCGGGCCGCCCGGCAGCTGATCGAGCAGATCGCCGGCAGCGTCGATCCCCGCCAGATCGTGATTCCCGCCGCCCTCAATTAATCTCATTTGGGCGATTTATGTGATCGTCGCCGGGTTTCGGGAACGTTCCCATTTTGCAAATCAAGCGGAACGGTTAGGATGCCCCCAAGGTAAAAACGGCATCTCTCCCCTCTGTTTTTGAGGCTTCATCATGAGCAAAGTAAACCAGCAGGACATCGATAAACTGATCGAACTGGTGGGCGGGCGCGGCAACATTGCCACCGTCAGCCACTGTATTACCCGTTTGCGCTTTGTGCTGAACGACCCGGCCATCGCCAGACCAAAAGAGATTGAGCAGCTGCGCATGGTGAAGGGATGCTTCACTAACGCCGGCCAGTTCCAGGTGGTCATCGGCACCGACGTCGGCGATTACTACAAGGCCCTGCTGGCGACCACCGGCCAGACCTCCGCCGATAAAGAGCAGGTCAAGCAGGCCGCGCGGCAAAATATGAAGTGGCATGAACAGCTGATCTCGCACTTCGCCGAGATCTTCTTCCCGCTGCTGCCGGCGCTGATCAGCGGCGGTTTGATCCTCGGTTTTCGCAACGTCATCGGCGATTTACCCATGAGCAACGGCCAGACGCTGGCCCAGATGCATCCGTCGCTGAAAACCATCTATGACTTTCTGTGGCTGATTGGCGAGGCGATCTTCTTCTATCTGCCGGTGGGGATCTGCTGGTCGGCGGTGAAGAAGATGGGCGGCACGCCGATCCTCGGGATCGTCCTTGGCGTCACCCTGGTTTCCCCGCAGCTGATGAACGCCTATCTCCTCGGCCAGCAGGTGCCGGAGGTGTGGAACTTCGGCCTGTTTACCATTGCCAAAGTCGGCTATCAGGCGCAGGTGATCCCGGCGCTGCTGGCGGGCCTGACCTTAGGCTTTATCGAGACGCGCCTGAAACGCATCGTGCCTGACTACCTCTACCTGGTGATTGTCCCGGTCTGCTCGCTGATCCTCGCGGTGTTCCTCGCGCACGCCATTATCGGCCCGTTTGGCCGCCTGATCGGCGACGGCGTGGCCTTCGCGGTGCGCCATCTGTTAACCGGCAGCTTCGCGCCAATCGGCGCCGCACTGTTCGGTTTCCTCTATGCGCCGCTGGTGATTACCGGTGTTCACCAGACCACTCTCGCCATTGATATGCAGATGATCCAGAGCATGGGCGGTACGCCAGTATGGCCGCTGATCGCGCTGTCGAACATTGCCCAGGCGTCGGCGGTGGTCGGCATCATCATCGCCAGCCGCAAGCAGAATGAACGTGAAATCTCGGTGCCGGCGGCAATCTCGGCTTACCTCGGGGTCACCGAGCCGGCGATGTACGGCATCAACCTGAAATACCGCTTCCCGATGCTGTGCGCGATGATTGGCTCCGGCCTCGCCGGTCTGCTGTGCGGCCTGAACGGTGTGCTGGCGAACGGCATCGGCGTCGGCGGCCTGCCGGGGATCCTCTCCATCCAGCCAACCTACTGGCAGGTGTACGCCATGGCGATGGCCATCGCGGTGGTAGTGCCGATTATCCTCACCACCGTGGTGTATCAGCGCAAGTACCGTCAGGGCACCTTGCAGATTGTCTAACTTCTTCTTTCGGGGCGCGTTTGGCGCCCCTCGTTGCAGCAGGAAAGCACTATGAATCATCTCCCCCACTGGTGGCAAAACGGCGTTATTTATCAAATCTATCCGAAGAGTTTTCAGGATACCACCGGCAGCGGTACCGGCGATCTGCGCGGTGTCACCTCCCGTCTCGACTATCTGCAAAAGCTTGGGGTCGACGCCATCTGGCTGACGCCGTTCTACGTCTCACCGCAGGTGGATAACGGCTACGATGTGGCGAACTACACCGCCATCGATCCCTCCTACGGCACAATGGCCGACTTTGACGCGCTGGTGGCGGAAGCGAAGGCCCGCGGCATCCGCATCGTGCTGGATATGGTGCTGAACCACACCTCGACCGAACACGCATGGTTCCGTCAGTCGCTGAATAAAGAGAGCCCCTATCGCCAGTTCTACATCTGGCGCGACGGCGAACCGGATGCCCTGCCGAATAACTGGCGCTCCAAGTTTGGCGGCAACGCCTGGCAGTGGCACGCCGACAGCGGGCAGTATTATCTGCACCTGTTCGCCATTGAACAGGCGGATCTCAACTGGGAGAACCCGGCGGTACGCGCCGAGCTGAAAAAGGTCTGCGAATTCTGGGCCGACCGCGGCGTCGATGGCCTGCGCCTCGACGTGGTCAACCTGATCTCAAAAGACCAGACCTTTCCCTGCGATCTGGACGGGGATGGCCGCCGCTTCTATACCGACGGCCCGCGGGTGCATGAGTTCCTGCAGGAGATGAGCCGCGATGTCTTCACCCCGCGTAACCTGATGACCGTCGGCGAGATGTCCTCCACCTCGCTGGAGCACTGCCAGCAGTACGCCGCGCTGGACGGCCGCGAGCTGTCGATGACCTTTAACTTCCACCATTTAAAGGTCGATTACCCCGGCGGCGAGAAGTGGACCCTCGCCCGTCCGGACTATGTGGCGCTGAAGGCGCTGTTCCGCCACTGGCAGCAGGGGATGCACAACCGGGCGTGGAATGCGCTGTTCTGGTGTAACCACGACCAGCCGCGCATCGTCTCGCGCTTCGGCGATGAGGGCGAGTACCGGGTGCCGGCGGCAAAGATGCTGGCGATGGTACTGCACGGCATGCAGGGCACGCCCTATATCTACCAGGGCGAAGAGATCGGCATGACCAATCCGCACTTCAGCAGCATTAACGATTACCGTGACGTCGAAAGTCACAATATGTTTATCGAGCGTGCGGCGCAGGGGCAAAGCCCGGACGAGCTGCTGGCGATCCTCGCCAGCAAGTCTCGCGACAACAGCCGCACGCCGATGCCATGGCACGCCGGCAAGAACGGCGGCTTCAGTGACGGTGAGCCGTGGATCGGCCTTGGCGATAACTACCAGGAGATCAACGTCGAGGCGGCGCTGGCGGACCCCGATTCGGTATTTTACGCCTATCAGCAGCTGATTACGCTGCGTAAAACCCTGCCGCTACTGACCTGGGGTGATTACCAGGATCTGCTGCCAGAGCATCCGTCGCTGTGGTGCTATCGCCGTCAGTGGCAGGGGCAAACGCTGGTGGTCGCCGCTAACCTGAGCCGCGATCTGCAGACCTGGCAGCCAGAGGAAGCCCAGGGCGACTGGAAGATGATCATCAGCAACTATGCCGAAACCACGCCCCGCCCGACCGGTCTGACGCTGCGGCCGTTCGAAGCCGTATGGTGGCTGCAGGCGTAAGGTAGTTCTTGCCCGACAGAAACCGGAGCGTAATGCCTGGCATCGGAGGTGGATGCCAGGCATTTTTGCTTATTTTCCAGCCAGATAAATTTACATTTATCGCCAGCGCCCATCATCCGTACTCTCACCTTTTTACCTTGTTCTGGGTCAATAAAATCGCAAACATCTTTGATGCAAATCACTACATATAGAACTTAAAATGCGTCCCGGCCCTACATGTTGTATTAATCGTCTATTATGTCACCATATCTTGTCGATGTCTGGCGGTGATGAGATGTGGATAAAATGGGCCGGATCTGAAGGCAAACAGCACGAACCGTAGCGTGCAGCGTCTTCGGGATAACTTCCGCCTCTGTGGATAACCTGTTCTATATATGGAGTGATCATGACACCGCATGTGATGAAACGTGATGGCTGTAAAGTGCCGTTCAAGTCAGAGCGCATTCAGGAAGCAATTCTGCGTGCAGCTAAAGCAGCGGGAGTCGATGACGCAGACTATTGCGCCACCGTCGCAGAAGTCGTTAGCCAACAAATGCAGAGCCGCGCGCAGGTCGACATCAACGAGATCCAGACCGCGGTGGAAAACCAGCTGATGTCCGGCCCCTATAAGCAGCTGGCGCGCGCCTACATTGAGTATCGCCATGACCGCGATAGCCAGCGCGAAAAGCGCGGCCGTCTCAATCAGGAGATCCGCGGCCTCGTCGAGCAGACCAACTCCGCGCTGCTCAACGAAAATGCCAACAAGGACAGTAAAGTCATTCCGACCCAGCGCGACCTGCTGGCCGGTATCGTCGCCAAACACTACGCCCGGCAGCACCTGCTGCCCCACGATGTGGTGATGGCCCATGAACGCGGCATGATCCACTATCATGACCTCGATTACTCGCCCTTCTTCCCGATGTTCAACTGCATGCTGATCGACCTGAAAGGCATGCTGACCCAGGGTTTTAAAATGGGCAACGCGGAAATCGAGCCGCCGAAGTCTATCTCGACTGCCACCGCGGTGACGGCGCAGATTATCGCCCAGGTCGCCAGCCATATTTACGGTGGCACCACCATCAACCGTATCGATGAAGTGCTGGCGCCGTTCGTCACCGAAAGCTTCAAAAAGCATCGTAAAATTGCCGAAGAGTGGCAGATCCCGGATGCCGAAGGCTATGCCCGTACGCGAACCGAAAAAGAGTGCTACGACGCCTTCCAGTCGCTGGAGTATGAAGTCAACACGCTACATACCGCCAACGGTCAGACGCCGTTTGTCACCTTTGGTTTCGGTCTCGGCACCAGCTGGGAATCCCGGCTGATTCAGCAGTCGATTCTGCGCAACCGCATTGCTGGCCTCGGGAAAAACCGCAAAACCGCGGTGTTCCCGAAACTGGTCTTCGCGATCCGCGACGGCCTGAACCATAAGTTCGGCGACCCGAACTACGACATTAAACAGCTGGCGCTGGAGTGCGCCAGCAAGCGCATGTACCCGGATATCCTCAACTACGATCAGGTGGTGAAAGTCACCGGATCGTTTAAAACACCGATGGGCTGCCGCAGCTTCCTCGGGGTATGGGAGAACGAGAACGGCGAGCAGGTACATGATGGGCGTAATAACCTCGGCGTTATCAGCCTGAACCTGCCGCGCATTGCGCTGGAAGCGAAAGGCGATGAAACCGCCTTCTGGACGCTGCTGGATGAGCGTCTGCAGCTGGCGCGCAAGGCGCTGATGACCCGCATCGCCCGCCTGGAAGGGGTGAAAGCCCGTGTGGCGCCGATTCTGTATATGGAAGGTGCCTGCGGCGTGCGGCTGAAAGCCGACGACGATGTCTCCGAGATCTTCAAAAACGGCCGCGCGTCGATTTCGCTGGGCTATATCGGCATCCATGAGACCATCAATGCGCTGTACGGCAACCAGCATATGTACGACAGCGAGGCGCTGCGTGAGAAGGGCGTGGCCATCGTTCAGCGCCTGCGCGACGCCGTCGATTTGTGGAAGGAAGAGACCGGCTACGGCTTTAGTCTGTACAGCACACCGAGCGAAAACCTGTGCGACCGTTTCTGCCGTCTCGACACCGCCGAGTTTGGCGTGGTGGAGGGAGTGACTGACAAAGGTTACTACACCAACAGCTTCCACCTCGACGTGGAGAAGAAGGTCAATCCGTACGACAAGATCGATTTCGAAGCGCCGTACCCACCGCTGGCCAACGGCGGCTTCATTTGCTACGGCGAATATCCGAACATCCAGCACAACCTGAAGGCGCTGGAAGACGTGTGGGATTACAGCTATCAGCACGTGCCGTACTACGGGACCAATACGCCGATCGATGAATGCTACGAGTGCGGTTTTACCGGCGAGTTCGAGTGCACCAGTAAGGGCTTTACCTGCCCGAAATGCGGTAACCACGATGCCTCACGCGTATCGGTGACCCGCCGGGTGTGCGGTTATCTCGGCAGCCCGGACGCGCGTCCATTCAACGCCGGTAAGCAGGAAGAAGTGAAGCGCCGCGTTAAGCATCTGAGCAATGGGCAGATCGGTTAAAGACCAATGCGCTTTTCCCGGATAGCGGCGCGCAGCGCCTTATCCGGGCTACTGTTTTGCACCGTCCGGTAGCCCGGGTAAGGCGGAACGCCGCGACCCGGGAAATGGCCGCATTCCTCCGTTTTCGCAAAGCAATTAGCGTCAGAGCAAGGCGGCAAACGAGGGAATCCCCGGGAGCGTACATTCAGTACGTGACTGGGGTGAGCGAGCGCAGCCAACGCGGCTATGGCGTTAATTGAGAAGCGAAAAATGAATTACCATCAGTACTACCCGGTAGATATCGTCAACGGCCCCGGCACCCGCTGCACCCTGTTTGTCTCCGGCTGCGTCCACGAGTGCCCTGGCTGCTACAACAAAAGCACCTGGCGGGTGAACTCCGGCATGCCGTTTACCGCTGAGATGGCCGACCGCATCATTGCCGACCTCAACGATACGCGTATCAAGCGCCAGGGGCTTTCGCTCTCCGGCGGCGATCCGCTGCATCCGCAGAACGTCGCGGAGATTCTCAAACTGGTTCAGCGCGTGCGCGCCGAATGCCCCGACAAAGATATCTGGGTCTGGACCGGCTATAAACTGGATGAGCTGAATGAGGCGCAGATGCAGGTGGTGAACCTGATCAACGTGCTGGTCGACGGTAAGTTTGTGCAGGATTTAAAAGACCCGGCGCTTATCTGGCGCGGCAGCAGCAACCAGGTGGTACATCATTTGCGTTAATCCCCTCCGTCAGCCTCTCAAAACCGGCTGACGCATTCCATGGCCACCGTTTTAAACTCATCGAAGCTGCGGGTCGCGGCGAGGCGGCTCATGGCGCGCTCGCGCAGGAACGTCACGAAAATATCGTAGATCGCCATCGCCTCTTCATACTCGCGCTTACTGATAGCGAGCAGGAAGATAATATGGGCGGTTTCGTCGCCCCAGGCGATGCCCTGAGGGGCGATAACCGTATACACCACCGTCTTTTTGGCCAGCAGTCCCAGGGAGTGCGGCAGCGCAATGCCATCGCCGAGCATGGTACTGACGATCGCCTCACGCTCCACCACCGACGCATGAAACTCGGCGTCAACAAACCCCTCCAGCAGCAGCTGCTGACACAGCTCGGCGAACAGCGTTTGCTGATCTATCGGCTTATCGATCACCCGGAAGTGGGCGGCATCGAAGTACTTATTCAACATCCACGGACGGGTGCGATCCACCAGCACCAGCTTGCCTATCTGATCCAACTGGTAATCGGTGGGGAACGGCGCGATGGTCACCACCGGTTTGTCTTTTTCGCCGATCCGCACCGTTGAGATAACAAAATCCTCATCGATCGCTTCTCGCTGTTCGTACTCGCGCTGGGAAATAGTAGCGGCGATCTCCAGCTGCGGGTATTTACGCTGCAGGATCGCCTCGATCATCCGTACCATCGCATTGCTGGTATCGCAGACCAGTAGCACCTGCGGCTGGCGCTGGTAGCCAATGTTGTAGTGACGCTCCAGCCCGACGCCAATATGCAGCACCAGAAAGCCGATTTCGTTTTCGCTGATGGTATAAGGCGTGTATTTGCCCCAGCTCGATACCGCAGCAAGTGTCATATCCCATGCCATCGGATAGTGCTGTTTGATGTTATCGAGCAGCGGATTGGGGATCATTATCTGATAGCGCACGCGGGTGATCATGGTCTTTATGTGGGTCAGCAGATCGGCGTGCAGCTGGGCGTCTTCCAGCAGGTTGTAGTTATACTGGCTGTTGATGTAACGCAGAATGTAATTGACCAGCGCTTCGTCATCGTCGGCGCTGATGGTTTCCGGATCGACATCCTGTACCTGGCGGGCGGCGAGATGCACGCACAGCCACTCTTCTTCGGCGGGCGAAAAGGGTTTTCCGGCCAGCCGCTGTAGTTCTCCCGCCAAATCGCGCGCGGCGTCGCGGACGTTTTGCGCCACATCTTCAGCGCTAAAATCGGCCAGCGGATAGCCTTCGCTAACGCGACGTACCACCACTGCGCCGTACAGGCAGATAAAGCGCTCGCCGACATCGGTGAGGCGAATATGGTGCCGGGTGAGCGTCTCCTGCAGCACCGGTTCCAGCTGTGCAGGGACATCCGCTTCCAGCGCCTCGGCGCTAATCAACGGATGAATACCGCCCTGCTGGTTCAGCTCCCACAGCAGATCGGTCAGGCAGGCGCGAATAGATACCTCGCTGCCGAACAGCTTCATGCCGTGGCGCGGGCGGGTTTCGAGGGTCAGCTGATAGCGCTGGAAGCGCTCACGCACTTCGACCATATCATTTTGCAGCGTGGCGCGGCTGACGAACCACTCATCGGCCAGATCTTCCAGCTTGAGCGAGAACGCCGACGTCAGGAACCGCACCAGCAGAAACGTGATGCGATCCTGGGCGGTACGCGGCACGTGCTGCGCCTTCGGCGCACTCTCCTCCAGCGCCTGGAAGCTCGCCGGGTTGTCTATCTTCAGCTGATAACCACTGCCGCGGTTGAGGATAAACTGCGCGCCATACTGCGCCAGTAGCGCATTCAGCGCGGTAATATCGGCGCGCACGGTACGGGTAGAAACCGACAGGCGCTGCGCCAGCTCATCCTGCGGCAGCGTTTCATTTCGCAGCAGGGTGAAGAGTTGCGCTAAGCGCTGGTTGGGAAATCGCATGTCGGTTCCTTGTGGTTACGGCTCAGGGTTGGGCGGATATCACCATCTGCGATGGGCTACCGACCGGCGTGTAGTCTGAGGCAAAGGTTAATTTGCCATCCTTCGGCGCCACGCTGAAGCGGGTAATATTATCGCTACGCTGGTTCATGACGTACAGCCACTGCCCCTGATTATCCAGCGTCAGGGTGCGGGGGTAATCGCCACGCGTCCAGATATCTTCCTGATGGCTCAGGCTGCCGTCAGCCTGCACCGTAAAGTGGGCGATGCTGTTATGCAGACGGTTGGCGACGTACAGCTGTTTGCCATCGTTGCTCAGCGCCAGACCGGCGGCAAAGCTGGTGCCCTTATACTCTTTCGGCAGCGCGGAGACGGTTTTGCCTTCGCGCAGAAGGCCGCTTTGTTTATCCAGATGATAGAAGGTTAGCGTCGACGCTTCTTCATTGATTAACCACAGGCCGTCGCCCTTTGGCGTAAAGACGAAGTGGCGCGGACCGGCTCCCGGCGACGAAGCGGCGATAAACGGCGGATCGTTCGGCGTCAGCTTGCCGCTGGCGCTATCCAGACGGTACTGGTAGATCCGATCCAGCCCCAGATCGGTGGAGTAAACATATTTCCCGCTGGGATCGGCGGCGATCATATGGGCGTGCGGGCCATTGTGATCGCTAATGGCAAAGCTGCCCTCAACGGCCGCCGCCGGGCGTTCGGCGCCGGCCGGACCTTCATCCTGATGCACATCCACCGCCTCGCCCAGGCTACCATCTTCTTTCAGCGGAAGCACGGCGATACTGCCGCTGACATAGTTGGCCACCAGCAGCTGTTTGCCGTTTGGCGTCAGCGAAAGGTAGACCGGTCCGGCGCCGCCGGAAGCCACCTGGTTGAGCGCGGTCAGCTCGCCATTTTTCTCAATGCGCCATGCCTGCACCACGCCTTTCTCCACCTCGCTGGCGGCATACAGCGTTTTGCCATCGCGCGAGACGGTGAGCTGCGCGACGTTCGGCAACGCGCTCACCAGCGCCCTGTCATGCAGCGCGCCAGTTTTACCATCGACGGTAAAGCGGTACAGACCTTCGCCATTGGGATTGTAGGTACCTACCCAGGCGTAGTGGGTTTGCGCGGCGCTCGCGGCGACGGCAAACAGGGACAGTGAAGCGACAAGCAGATGACGAGCGACAGGCATAGCAACTCCTTGATGGTTCGGTGGGATAAGTTTCCCCTCACCCCGGCCCTCTCCCAAAGGGAGAGGGAGAAAACCGGACGGTCCCCTCTCCCTGAGGGAGAAAACCAGATGGTTCCCTCGCCCTGAGGGAGAAAACCAGACGGTCCCCTCGCCCTGAGGGAGAAAACCGGACGGTTCCCTCTCCCTGAGGGAGAAGACCAGACGGTTCCCTCGCCCTGAGGGAGAAAACCAGATGGTCCCCTCTCCCCTTGGGAGAGGGTTGGGGTGAGGGACAATGGCACTACTTCACTAGCTGTTTAGTCATCTCCAGCAACTGGCGAACATCGGCCGGGCGGGTGTTGCCGCTGGCTTTATCGATAATCGAGCTGTAGATATGCGGAATGATTTTGCTCACGCCGGCATCCAGCGCGATTTTCAGGATCTCGCTGTAATTTTCCAGATCGATACCACCGGTCGGCTCCAGCCAGAAATCATGCTCAGCGCAGGCTTTGGCGACGGCTTCGAACTCGGCGCGGTGCTTCAGGCCGCCCATCGGGAAGTATTTGATCGAGCTGCCGCCCATATCTTTTAACAGCGCGATGGCGGTTTCCAGCGGCACAATGCCATCCGCTGCGCCACTGCTCAGCGGCCCGGTGGAGATCTTCACCATTCCCGGCGTACCGGTCGGCGAGACCAGACCATTCACTACGGTCTCGTTCTGCCCGAGCAGCGCGCGGCTGGTGGCCACGCCGGTGAAGACCTGGTTGACGTGCTGCGGCTGCACCTGGCGAGAAATCTCGCTCACCATCGCCGACTGGTTTGGATCGCCTGCGCCCAGCCCGACGGAGAGCGCGTTATCGATCAGCTTCGCGTAGTCACGCATATCGGCCACCGCGCTGGCGACGTCCGGATAGTTTTTGGAGAGCACGCCGACCAGGACGTGACCTTCCGCCGCGTCGTAAATTTCACGGGCGTTGTCTTTGCTGCCCGCCAGGACATTCAGGCACACGCGGTCACGGTAAAAGTTTGGGGTCAGTTTCATGCTTGTTTCTCCTTATTCAGCACTTCCGCGATGCGGCGGGCGACCACCGCCAGCTGCTGCGCGTTCACGCTGCGGACATCGGCTTCGATAATGCCTTTATTCGCTTTATAGCCGCGGAAGTAGATGGCGTATTCGCCCTGCTTCAGCGCGTTAACCAGATCGCCGGTCTTCACGCCGGTAGTCGCTTCATCAAATTTAATTTCGGCACGGGCGATATCGCGACCCGCGCTATCCCACACTACCCGCGCGGTCACGCCGTTGAGGGTGTTGAGCTGTTCGATAAACGGCGTCATTTTGGCCACCATCTGCTCGCCGCTCTCTTTGGTCGCCGTCAGGTAGTGTTCAATGGCGCAGGTCAGGCCGAGGATGCCCTCTTTACCCACTTTCATCGCCCGGCCAATCCCCATCGACTGGCGCTTAACCCACTCGACGTACTGCGTTTTGCCGATGACCAGCCCGCTGGTCGGCCCTTCAATGGCTTTCGCGCCGCTGTAGATCACCAGGTCGGCGCCCATGCGGTAGTAGCACTGCAAATCTTCTTCCGCCGCCGCATCGACGATCAGCGGCAAGTTATGCTGGCGCGCCACTTCCGCGGCCTGCGCGACGTTGAGCATGCTTTTCTGCACGCAGTGGTGGGATTTGATGTACAGGATCGCCGCGGTGCGCGGGGTGATCGCCGCCGCCAGCTGTTGGGCAGAGCATTCGTTGGCGTAGCCCGCTTCCACCAGCTTACCGCCGCCCAGCGCTACCATGGTGCCGACCGGCGCGCCGAAGTTGACGTTGTGGCCCTTCGGCAACACGATTTCATTATTCTCAATCGGGGTAACGTGCAGGTTCTCCAGCAGCCAGTCGCTGTCTTTCACCAGCACCGCCGCTACCGACTGCGCAATCCCTGCCGATGCGCAGGAGACAACGGTCGCCCCTTCCACGTCCAGCAGTTTGGCGATGTACTCACCGGTTTTGTTCACCAGGTCTTTCATTTCAAAGTACTGGTTCATACCGGCTATCGCGGCTTCCACCACTTCCGGGCGCGGCGTGGAGACGCCCAGCGCCGTCATGCGGCCCGAAGTATTAATCACCTGTTTTAAATGGTATTTCTCAAAAATCGAAGGCATGTTCCGCACTCCCTTGTTCGGTCAGATAGCCTTTGCCCGCGCGGATCGCGGCCAGCGGCACCAGAATGTTGTCAGCCTGCAGGCTCTCTTTTTCGGCATCCACCAGCAACGTGGGCTGATGCTGCAGGCTAAATAGAGTTAAATCGGCATCGAATCCCGCTTCCAGGCGCCCTTTACGCGCCAGGCGCAACCCCTCGGCGGCGCTGACGGTCACGCAGTCAATCACCTGCGGCAGGGTCATGCCGATAGCGAGGAATTTCGACATCACCAGCGCCAGCGAGCGCACCGGGCCGTCGATCCGGTTACGGCAGTAAATATCGGAGCTAATGGTGTGCGGCAGAATGCCCAGCGCAATCGCCCGCCGCGCCACCTCAAAGCTGAAGCTGGCGGTACCGTGGCCGACATCGAGGCGCACGCCGCGCTGCAGCGCGCGAGTAATGGAGCTGCGCAGCTCGCCGGCAGGATTAAGAATGCGGTTCGGCTTGCCGTTATAGCAGTGGGTAATGATGTCGCCGTTGCTCAGCAGATCGGCGATTTCATCGAGATTCGGCGGGTTATTGCCGATGTGCACCATCAGCGGCAGATCGCCGTTTTCCTGCTGAATGGCCTTGGCGCGCGCCAGCGGCGTAATGCCGTTTTCGCCGACAACGCTGCTGCTCATCCGCGCCTTCAGACCGACGATAAAGTCAGGATGGCGCTGCACCGCCTGCTTCACCGCGGCGGCGTCGATATTGGCCATATTCGCCAGTTCGTTCTGCGCTATCAGCCCGACGCGGGAGATGTTGAGCAACGCATAAACTTCCGTCGCCGCTTTACGGGTCAGTTGATAGAAGTCATCGACGTCGTCGGCGCCGGTGCTGCCGGCATCGATCACGGTGGTGACGCCGGTGGCGATACCGACGCTGTCCGGCTCATCGTGATAAATCGGCGAATTGGGGTAGCAGTGAACGTGGGAGTCAATCCAGCCAGCGCTGACGTAAACCTTGCCGTTCAGCTCGAGGGTTTTGCGGGAGGGCGCGCTAATCTCGCCCAGCGCCGCGATTTTCCCGTCCTGGATGGCGATATCAGTCAGGGTATCGTCGACGAGGCGCGCACGGCGCAGGAGTAAATCAAACATAGCTATCTCCTGATGAAAGAGTGAATCTGTTGCCGGATGGCGGCGTACCCCCTTATCCGGCCTACAAATCGCGCTGACTTGAAGACCAGATAAGCGCTGCGCCATCGGGCGGCTAGCTAATCGCCACCGGGAAGATGGAGCCGAGGATCATCGCCCCGAGGATGGCGCCGCCGGTGATCGGTTTCTGCCAGATGTAGAACAGCAGTGCGCCAACCAGCGAACCGATCCCAATAGGAATCGAGGCGGTCATTGCGCTGAGGATGATCAAGGGACCGAGGAAGCGGCCAGAGGCGTTACCAGCCCCCATCATCACGTCGGCGCCGTAGGTGGAATCGCTCTGGTTGATGGTGAACTTACGCGCCAGAATGATGATGTAGCCGACCGCCAGGCCGAGGACCAGGCCGGTGACCAGCGACGCGGCGAAATTCGCCACCGGGAAGACAAAGCCCGCGCCGAGCAGCAGCGCCGGCACGCCAAGGCCGATACCGGTCTGGATAGCGCCACCGATATCCAGAATGCCCACCAGCGACCCTTCAATGATGCGGGCGAACAGGAAGCTGGCGCCAAACGCCGCCACCGCGCCGTACACGCCGGTATCAATCCCCGACTTCAGCATCGCCACGAAGGCCACTTCGTTAAAGGCGCCGATGCCGTACAGGTAATACATGTGGGTCCCGGCGAAGACGCCGGAGGAGAGCAGGCCAACAAAGATCGGGAACGACCAGTCGGCATACCAAAAACCTTTATTCTGTTCCATTATCAGGCTCCCGTTACTTGCCGCTGAGTGAGTTGTGGATCATGTCCAGCCAGTTCGGCACGGTCAGATGGAAGGATTCGATCATCTTCATGTCGAAGCCGCGGAAGAAGCCGCTGAGGACAAACAGCGCGACGATGGCCACCATCATCACTTTGGTTACCCGGTTCCAGCCGCTCTCTTCGACGCCTTTACCGATCAGGATCCCCAGCACCAGCCCCGGTACGGCGTTGCCCATAATCAGCTGCGCTGCGCCGCCGAAAATCGTCGCCCAGAAGCCTGATTTCTTACCGGCATCGATCGCCGCCAGCCAGAAGATCACCGGCATCACGGTGTTCACCAGCAGGTTTGCCGCCGGCACCAGTACCTTAACCGCGGTGACCTGCAGCGCTTCCGGCACGGACGAGGCGGTGAGGTTCAGGAAGGCGACGACGATCATGCCGATGATGCCGCAGGCAATGGCCATTTTTTTCGGATCGTGCAGTGTTTCGCCGACGTTACGATTTTTCACCATTAGCGCCGCCGCGCCCCAGTTGGGGATAATGCGGTGGTCGACGTCCTGAGTGAAGGAGCCTGCTGCAACGGAAGAAGCCCAGGCGTTAAAGAAGAAGCCAAGGCCAAAGGAGAAGTGGGAAGCCGGGTCGCCCTCGCAGGAGTTGAGCTCACCCAGGGTACGAAATGCCCCCATCCCCTGCGTGGTGGGCGCGTGAAACATGCGTGCCGCTCCGGCGCCCACGCCGACGCCGACCAGGCCGCCGATGATAAGCGATTTTATTAAAATTATCAGGAACATAGTCAGACCCTTTGCTAACAATCAGGTTTGCGTGACGAAATCCACTTTATCGAGATCGATGGCGGTCACGTTGACGGTGACGTCCAGCTCCACGCTGTAGGTCCGTCGTTCGCGGCGCAAAAAGAAGAACAGGAAGGCCTCTTTTCGTACCGCTTCGCGCGCATGAACAACCGTCACGTCCTGTGGCTCAATACGCAGCAGAATGTGCGCTGACGTTTTCATCACCGCAGCCTGCACATGGTTCAGGGCATCGGCGAAGGCCCGTGATTTGCTTTCGCCTTTGCCGGCAACCCTCACCGTGGTGGTGAATTGCTCTTTCATACTTATGCGCCGTATTTCTTTTTCCAGGCTTCTACCAGGCGTTCGCCCAGCTCTTCTTTATCCATAAAGCCGAAGCCCAGCACGTTGCAGCCTTCGTTGATGGCGGTGACGCCCTCTTCCACGGAACGCATGCCGTATTTTGCTTTGTAGCCGTACTTGGTCTGCGCGGTGATGGCGCCGGCGCCGCCGCTGCCGCAGAAGGAGATGCCGAAGGTGGCGTTTTCTGCTTTCATCATGTCGCCAAGCTTCATGTCAGCCGCCACGCCCGGGACGACCACAGCACGTGCGCCCGCTTTTTCTGCCCCTGCCGCGACTTTTTGTCCTTTGCCCAGACGGTCGCCAATGACTACGGTGATTTGTTCCATGTTTTGCTCCTTACAGGTTATCTTTTGCGACTTCGAAGTGGACGGAGAGCAGCCAGGCCTCTTCATCAGGCAGGTTGCCGAACTGTGCGACCACTTCGCGGGCCAACATCATTGAATCTTCTGAAATCTCTTCGAACAGGCTGGCATCCACCTCCGGTAGCGGTTCACCGCTGATTGACCGGTGGGCCATGGCCCGCACGTGGGAAGTCAGCATTTGCTCCTGAACGTCGTTAGGGACAATGCCGTGACGGCTTAACAGGGCGAAAACCTGCTGCAGCATCTTGTCGGCCAGGCGTTCGGTCTGCGCCGCCTGCTCCCCTTCGTCGTGTATTACCGCTCCGTTATTCACTTCTGATACCCCGCTGATGTCTCTGGGAATCAAAGTAGCGCCGGGGGGAGGGAGTTTGTAGCGAGTAGTTTTCCACTTCGAAGTGGAAAGGGAGACGGCAGGGGTGATCGACCCCACATATTCACAGGGAAAAGGTAAAAACGACGGCTATGGCGTGAGATGTATCACAACAATGAGCGTGGACAAGGCGCCCGCGGCAGCGGAAAGGCCGGAAAAAGAGAGTGGAAAAATGTGATATCGGTAGGCTTTCAGGTGGGAGGCATCGGCTGATACCTCCCGAAAACTGCCGTTAGCGATACTTCTTGTGGTAGGTGTTGCGGGTGGTTTTAAACTCTTCCGCGGCGGCCTGCGCCTCTTTCACCTTGCCTTCATTCGCCAGCTTCAGCGCGCCGTCAATTTGACCAATCAGGATATCCAGACCGTGACGGTAATCTTTCATTTCGGCGCTGTCGGCAGCTTTGCCTTCCAGCTTCGGCGGCGTCTCTTTCTGGGCATCAACCGCGGCGGTACGCATCTTATTCAGCGCCGCTTTCAGCTCGCCGGCGTCGGAGGTTTTTTGTACCACTTGCAGGTTTTCTGCCAGAGTGTCCATGTCTTCGCCCAGATCGGCGAAGGCCGATGCTGAACCGAGCGCAAAAGCAGAGACAGCCAGCATCGCTAACAGTTTTTTACGCATTGCTCACTTCCTTTTTATTATTTAAGCAAACAGGTGTTATTGCCCGGCGATTTTCATCTCCGGCAGCAGCACAGAACCACACTGAATGTTGCTGCGCGTTTCGATATCGTCGCCGATGGTCACGATATTACGCCACATTTCTTTCAGATTTCCTGCAATGGTAATCTCACTGACAGGATATTGAATTTCGCCGTTTTCTACCCAGAAGCCGGATGCGCCGCGTGAGTAGTCGCCGGTGACGCCACTGACACCCTGCCCCATCAGTTCGGTAACCACAAGACCGGTGCCCATCTCTTTAAGCATCTTTGCAAAACTCAGGCCGCGGCCGTTGATGCGCCAGTTGTGGATGCCCCCGGCGTGACCGGTGCTTTTCATCCCCAGCTTACGGGCGGAGTAGTTGGTCAGCAGCCACTGGGTCAGCACCCCGTCTTTGACGATATCGCGACGTTCGGTGCGCACGCCTTCGCTGTCGAACGGCGTAGACGCCAGCCCCTTCAGCAGATGCGGATGCTCTTCGATGGTCAGCCACTCCGGCAAAATTTGTTTGCCCAGCGAGTCGAGCAGGAACGTGGATTTGCGGTATACCGAACCACCGGCAATCGCCCCGACCAGGTGGCCAAACAGCCCGGTCGCCACTTCGTTGGCGAAAATGACCGGCGCCTTCATGGTCGACAGCTTACGCGGCGCCAGACGCGACAGGGTGCGGCGGGCGCACTCTTCCCCGACCCATTCCGGGGACTGCAGATCCTCGATCGCCCGGCCAATGGTGTAGGCGTAGTCGCGCTCCATGTCGCCGTCATCTTCCGCAATGACGCAGCTGGAGAGCGAATGGCGGGTCGAGCAATAGCTTTGCAGCATGCCGTGACTGTTGCCGAACACTTTGATGCCGTAGTGGCTGTTAAAGCTGCCGCCTTCGGTGTTGGTGATGCGTTTATCCGCCTTCAGGGCGGCCTGCTCGGCGCGGGCGGCCAGCTCGATGGCTTCGTCCGGAGAGACCTCTGCCGGATGGAACAGGTCCAGATCCGGAGCGTCAAAGGCCAGCAGTTCTTTATCCGCCACACCGGCAAACGGGTCCGGCGAGGTGTAGCGCGCAATATCCAGCGCCGCCTGTACGGTGCGGGCGATGGCGTCCGGGCTGAGATCGGTGGAGGAGGCGCTGCCCTTGCGGTTCTGATGGTAAACCGTGATGCCTAACGCCCCATCGCTATTGAATTCTACATTCTCCACTTCGCCATAGCGGGTGCTGACGCCGATGCCCGTCGTTTTGCTGACGGAGACTTCCGCGCCATCGGATTTACCTGCCGCCAGTTCCAGCGCCGTGGTCACGGCCTCTTCCAGCGTCTTACGTTGCTGGGCAACTTGAGAGATCACTTTCATTGCTAATGCCATAATGTAAGAAGGAGTTAACTGAAGTCTAACAGAGAACCGTTTTTCAGTGCGCGCCTTAACTGGTAACATTAGCCTCTTTTTTTAAGGAGCCTGAGATGACAAAGCAGCCCGAAGACTGGCTCGACGACGTTCCCGGTGATGATATCGAGGATGAAGACGATGAAATTATCTGGGTCAGTAAGAGTGAAATTAAGCGCGACGCGGAAGAACTGAAGCGTCTTGGCGCGGAACTCGTTGACCTGGGAAAAAACGCGCTGGATAAAATTCCGCTGGATACCGACCTGCGCGACGCCATCGAACTCGCCCAGCGAATCAAAAAAGAGGGTCGCCGCCGCCAGCTGCAGCTTATCGGTAAGATGCTGCGCAACCGCGATGTCGATCCGATTCGTCAGGCGCTGGATAAGCTGAAAAACCGCCACAACCAGCAGGTTGCGCTGTTCCACAAGCTGGAGCAGATCCGCGATCGCCTGATTGATGACGGGGATGACGCCGTTGCTGAAGTGCTGAACCTGTGGCCAGATGCTGACCGTCAGCAGCTACGTTCACTGATCCGCAATGCGAAGAAAGAGAAAGAAGGCAACAAGCCGCCGAAATCCGCGCGCCTGATCTTCCAGTACCTGCGCGAACTGGCGGAAAACGAGGGCTAATTCTCGCCGTTTTTGTCCGCAATAGTCTCCCGGATGGCGGCGCGCAGCGCCTTATCCGGGCTACAGATCCCTATATATCAAACGGTTACTCTGTTTCGTAGGCCCGCGCAAGCGCAGCGCCACCGGGCAATCTGTACCAGACTCCGTTCCCGTCGTTGTGCCGGATGGCGGCTAACGCCTTATCCGGCCTACCTTCACCCCAGTTCTAAGGCTTGCGCCAGCAGGGATGTACCCTTCGCATCGTCTGGGTCCCCTCTCACCCGCGCGACGATACTTTTTATTTTCTTGCGCCTAGCTGAATCGTTAAATCTAAAAACAATGTAGATCACATTTTATAGTGATAATTAGGCAATATTTAGCACAGTAATACGACATTAATCGCATTTAACATCATAAAATCGGCCACTTTCTCACCAGGTGAGGCGCTTCACATTTTCAACACCCCCATCCCGGTAGATTTCACACGTCAACGACACAATCGATTCAGCAAAAAGGGAATAAAAATGAAAAAGACATTGGTTCTGACGACTATAGCCCTGCTGGTTTCCGGCTCGGCCGCGGCAAAAACATGGGTGCTGACGAATGCTGACGAGGGGATGGATAAAGGAAACTGGCAGATCAGCAGCGATCAGCTGAAGGTGAAAGATCATGCGTTCAGCATTGAGCAAAAAGTCCTGCACGGCGGCAAGCAGGAAGGCAGCAAAATCCTCACCATTCACAGTAAAGACGGCCTGACTATCACTCTCAGCCCAACCCGCGGCATGAACTTACTGCGTATTGAAGGTTTCGGCAGCCGGATGGGCTGGGATTCACCGGTTAAAGAGGTCGTCAACCCGGCGTTTATCAACCTGGAAAGCCGCAACGGGCTGGGCTGGCTGGAAGGGTTCAACGAGATGATGGTCCGCTGCGGCTATGAATGGACCGGCCATCCGGTGACCGCGGACGGGCAGATTTATACCCTGCATGGCAAGGCTGGCAACACCCCGGCCTCGCGGGTAGAAGTCGAGGTGGCCGACAGCGCGCCGTATGAAATCCGCATCCGCGGGCTGGTGAAAGAGAGCACCTTCAAAAAAGCCGATCTGCAGACCCTGACCGAACTGCGTTACGTGCCGGGCAGCAACAGCTTCAGCCTGCACGATGTCTTAACCAACCATGCCGACTATCCGCATGATTATCAGATCATCTACCACAGCAACTTCGGCACCCCAATTCTGGAAGAAGGCGCGCGTTTCCTCGCCCCGATGTCCAGCATCAGCCCGTTCAATGATTACGCGAAGAGCGGGTTAAAAACCTGGCAAACCTATCAGGGGCCGACCAAAGACTTTGACGAGATGGTGTTTAATATTCAGCCGCTGGCTGATGAAAATCACCAGACCCTGGCCGCGGTGGTTAACAAAGCGGGCGACAAAGGGGCCTCCATTCAGTTCGACACCCGTCAGCTGCCGGTCCTGACGCTATGGAAAAATACCGACACCATCAAACAGGGCTACGTCACCGGTATTGAACCGGGCACCAGCTACGCCTATCCGGTCACCATCGAACGGGAACAAAAACGCGTGAAACAGCTGCAGCCGGGCGCCAGCGCGCAGTTTGATCTGACCTACACCCTGCTGCACGACAGCGCTCAGGTGGCCGCCGTTGAGCAGAAAATCGCGCAGATTCAGGGCGACAATAACGTCGCAGAGAACGAGACGCCGATCGCCAAAGAGTAAGGTGGTAACCAGTGAATTCCCGGAGCGGGGCAACGCACCGTTCCGGGCTACTCCCGCCCCATCACCTCGCGCCCGAGCTCCCGGGCAAACTGCTGGTACTGTCGCTCATCGATCGGCTGCGGGTAGCTCAGCACCAGCAGCTCATGATCCGCGATGCCCTGATGATAGGTGGGATGACGATGCGCCCAAGGGTTAGCGTGAAATCCCATCGACTGATAAAAGCGCAGCCGCTTGTGGGCGATTGCCGTGGTCAGCGGATCGATTTCCAGAATAGTCAGCGGCGCACGCGTCAGGATCTGCGCCAGCAGCTGTTTACCATAGCCGCGGGAGCACAACGTATCATCGATCGCCAGATGTTCGATATAGCAGTAGCCGGCAAACTGCCAGCAGCCGCTGAGGCCGACAAAGACGCCTTCATCGAACCACGCTTCCAGCGCGTAGTGCGGGTGGCTCAGCGCCTGAAGTTTGGCGTCGCTTTCGCGCTGCTCGTGCCACGGAAAGGCCCGGGCGTAGAGCGCGTCCAGCGTGGCGAAATGGGGCGAGTCGGTAGAACGTAATCTTTCGCAGGTCAGCATCGCACAATCCCTGGTGGTGAAAATAAAACTGCCCTCACGCGGAGGGCAGTAACCGGAGGCGTTCGCGCTTACTCTGCCGCCGCCGCTTTTTGCGCCAGCTTATCCAGCAGTTTCTGATGAATGCCGCCGAAGCCGCCGTTGCTCATCACCAGGATATGGTCGCCCGGGTGGGCGGTTTTGACCACCATCTCCGCCAGGGTATCGACGTCGGCGCTCCAGTGCGCCGGCTGGACGCAGGCTTCCGCCACTTCCGCCACCTGCCACGGAATATGCTGCGGCTGCAGGAGGAACACTTCATCGGCGCGGCCGAGAGACGGCGCCAGGTCGTCTTTGCAGATGCCCATTTTCATGGTGTTGGAGCGCGGCTCCAGCACGGCCAGAATACGCGCGGTGCCGCCCACTTTGCCGCGCAGCGCCTGCAGCGTGGCGAGGATCGCCGTCGGATGATGGGCGAAATCGTCATACACGGTGACGCCGTTGGCTTCCCCGCGCAGCTCCAGGCGACGGCGGGCGTTGATAAAGCTGCCCAGCGCATTCGCGGCATCTGCCGGCAGCACGCCGACGTGACGCGCCGCGGCAATCGCCATCAGGCCGTTATGCATATTATGCTCACCGACCAGCGTCCACTTCACCTCGCCAACCTTTTCGCCATCGAGCAGGACTTCCCACTGTGAGGCGTCGGTATTCAGTTTTTTCGCCAGCCAGTGGCCCTGCTCGCCCACCAGCTCCTGTTCGCTCCAGCAGCCCATCGCCATCACCTGCTTCAGATTGATGTCGTTCTCCGGCAGGATAATTTTGCCTTTGCCCGGCACGATGCGCACCAGATGGTGGAACTGTTTCTGAATCGCCTTCAGGTCGTCAAAGATATCCGCGTGGTCGAACTCAAGGTTGTTGAGGATCAGCGTCCGCGGGCAGTAGTGAACAAACTTGGAGCGCTTGTCGAAGAAGGCGCAGTCGTATTCATCTGCTTCAATGACGAAGAACGGGCTGTCGCCCAGGCGCGCGGAGACGTCGAAATTGCCCGGAACGCCGCCAATCACGAAGCCCGGTTTATAGCCGCAGGCTTCAAGGATCCAGGTCGCCATGCCGGCGGTGGTGGTTTTGCCGTGGGTCCCGGCGACGGCCAGCACCCAGCGATCGCGCAGCACGAAGTCGTGCAGCCACTGCGGGCCGGACATATACGGAATATTGTTTTCCAGCACCGCTTCAACGCACGGGTTGCCGCGGGTCATGGCGTTACCGATGATCACCAGATCCGGCCGGGGCTCCAGCTGGCTGGGGTCATAACCCTGAATTAAATCAATCCCCTGGTTTTCCAGCAGGGTGCTCATCGGCGGATAGACGTTAGCATCCGACCCCGTTACCTCATGACCGAGGGAGCGCGCCAGCATGGCCAGGCCCCCCATAAACGTGCCACAGATTCCTAAAATATGAATGCGCATTCGTCATTTCCTTCTCTTATCCGGGGCACATTTTACCCATATCCCGGGCCCTGGCGAAATGCATTTCAGGCGAATCTGTATTTTGCTGGCGCGATTCACCAGTGCGCACTTTTTTGATTCTTTGTTAAGATTGTTGCGTTCGTTTTACTCAACATAAAAATGCAGGGAACGAGTTATGAAAACGTTAGGTGAGTTTATTGTTGAAAAGCAGCACGAGTTCTCCCACGCCACCGGTGAGCTGACTGCTTTGTTGTCAGCAATAAAGTTGGGCGCCAAGATCATCCACCGCGATATCAACAAGGCCGGTCTGGTCGATATCCTGGGTGCCAGCGGTGCTGAAAACGTTCAGGGCGAGGTTCAGCAAAAACTCGATCTGTTCGCTAATGAAAAATTAAAAGCCGCACTGCGAGCACGCGATATTGTTGCCGGGATCGCCTCCGAAGAAGAAGATGAAATTGTCGTCTTCGAAGGGTGTGAACACGCCAAATACGTGGTGCTGATGGACCCTCTGGATGGCTCCTCTAACATCGACGTTAACGTCTCTGTCGGCACGATTTTCTCCATCTACCGCCGCGTCACGCCTGTCGGCACGCCGGTGACAGAAGAAGACTTCCTGCAGCCGGGTAACAGGCAGGTGGCCGCGGGCTATGTGGTCTACGGCTCTTCGACGATGCTGGTGTATACCACCGGCTGCGGCGTCCATGCCTTCACCTACGACCCGTCCCTCGGCGTCTTCTGTCTGTGTCAGGAGCGCATGCGCTTCCCGGAGAAGGGCAATACCTACTCCATCAACGAAGGCAACTACATCAAATTCCCGCAGGGCGTGAAGAAGTACATTAAGTACTGCCAGGAAGAGGACAAAGCGACTCAGCGTCCTTATACCTCACGCTATATCGGCTCGCTGGTGGCGGACTTCCACCGCAACCTGCTGAAGGGCGGCATCTATCTCTATCCGAGCACCGCCAGCCACCCGGACGGTAAACTGCGCCTGCTGTATGAATGCAACCCGATGGCCTTCCTCGCCGAACAGGCGGGCGGTAAGGCCAGCGACGGTAAAGAGCGTATTCTGGATATTATTCCGGAAAGCCTGCACCAGCGCCGCTCGTTCTTCGTCGGCAACAACCACATGGTGGAAGACGTCGAGAACTTTATTAAAGCGTTCCCGGACGCCTAAGCGCCCTGCCCGCTCCTCCCGCGCCTGCGGGAGGAGCATTTCTCATTGAGTCCCCGCTCCGCTCACCCGCGTCACCGTTGCATTCTGCCGATTTTCCCACAGCACCGTCAGTCCACGCTGTAGCGCGATAAAGATAAACAGCAAAATACCGATGGCGATTTTCGTCCACCATGAACTGAGGGTGCCATCGAAGTTAATGTAGGTCTGAATCAGCCCCTGAATCGCCACCCCGAACAGCGTCCCCAGCACAGTCCCAACGCCGCCGCTGAGCAGCGTACCGCCGATCACCACCGAGGCAATCGCGTCCAGCTCCACGCCGACGCCCGCCAGCGCATAGCCCGCCTGGGTATAAATGGAAAAGACGATCCCGGCCAGCGTCGCCAGCCCGGTGGAGAGCATATAGATACGGATCGTGGCGCTACGGGTGGAAATCCCCATTAAATTCGCCGACGTCGCGTTGCCGCCGATGGCATACACCTGGTTGCCAAAACGGGTGCGATGGGCGACAAAAATACCGGCTACCACCACCAGCAGCATCAGCAGCCCCATGGCGCTGAGACGACCGCCGCCGGGAATGGTCCATGCCAGCCCGGACAAGGTGTCGTACACCGGATGGTTAATCGGGATCGACTCCTCCGACACCAGATAGCTGACGCCGCGCAGGAAGAACATGCCGGCGAGGGTGATGATAAAAGCCGGGATCTTTAGCGCGTCGATAAGCAGCCCCATAAACGCACCGAAGGCGCAGCCCATCACCAGCACCAGCGGAAACGCCACCAGCGGCGAGATTCCCCAAAAGCCAATCGCTTTGGCGAGGAAGACGCCGGTAAAAGCGATCACCGACCCCACCGACAGATCGATCCCACCGGAGAGGATCACAAAGGTCATGCCCACGGCGATGATCCCGAGGAAGGCATTATCCGTCAGGATATTGCAGATCACCCGCGTTGAGGCAAAGCCGGGGAACTGCGTCAGGCAGTAGAGATAGCCCAGCACAAACACCGCCAGGGTGATCATCAACGGTAAATTACGTTTTATCATGGCCGCGTACCCCTTTCAGTAAACCGATAAAGCGCGGCGACTGGAAAATCAGTACGCACAGCACCACCACCGCTTTCACCACCTGGTTGAGCTCCGGCGGAAAGCCGGAGAGCAAAATGCCGGTATTCATTCCCTGGATAATCAGCGCCCCCACCACCGACAGCAGCAGGTTGAAGCGCCCGCCCATCAGCGAGGCGCCGCCGATGACCACCGCCAGAATGGCGTCCAGCTCGAGCCACAGACCGGCATTATTGGCATCCGCGCCGCGAATATCCGCCGCCACGATGATCCCGGCGATCGCTGCGCAGACGCCGCTCAGGACATAGGCCAGCATCACCACGATGCGGGTATTCACGCCGGCGTTTTTCGCCGCGCGGATGTTGATCCCTACCGCCTCGATAAACATGCCCAGCGCTGTTTTACGGGTAAACAGCCAGAACAGCAGCAGGGTGGCGGCGGCAATGATCACCGGCATCGGGAACAGCAGAAACGATCCGCTGCCGAGCCACGCCAGGGCCGGAGAATCAAAGGTGACGATCTGCCCGGCGGTGATCAGCTGCGCGACCCCGCGCCCGGCCACCATCAGGATCAGCGTCGCCACAAAGGGCTGGATCTTAAGAACGGCGACGAGAATGCCGTTCCACAGCCCGGCCAGCGCACCGGCCCCCAGCGCGGCCAGCACCACCACCGCCAGGCTGTGCCCGGCGACGGTCATCGAGGCGGCCGTCGCCCCGGCAATCGCCATCACCGCCCCCACCGACAGATCGATACCGCCGGTGGCGATCACCAGCGTCATGCCAATCGCCAGCAGCGCCACCGGGGCGGCGCGGTTAAGAATATCGATTGGGCTGCCAAACAGGCGGCCATCCTGGAGTACCACCTGATAAAAATGGGGCGCCACCAGACTGTCGACCAGCAGCACCAGCAGCAGGGCAATGATCTGCGGGGTGCCTTTCGGCCAGGTGAAGCGTCGCTTCTCCGGGCCGGTTTGCGAAAGAGATCGAGGCATCATGGGTTACTCCTTATGCCGCAATAGCGTTCATGATCGCCGGCACAGAGAGCTCGGCGAGCGGGATCTCCGCCACCTGTCGGCGATCGCGCATGATAATGACCCGATCGGCGTAACCCACCAGCTCCTCCATTTCAGAGGAGATGACCAGCAGCGCCAGGCCATCGGCGCAGAGGGTTTCAATCAGGCGAATAATTTCCGCATGGGCGCCGACGTCGATGCCGCGGGTCGGCTCATCGAGGATCAGGAACTGCGGTTTGGTCAGCAGCCAGCGGGAGAGCAGCACCTTCTGCTGGTTGCCGCCGGAGAGAAACTCGATCGGCTGCTCGGCGCTCGGGGTACGGATCCCCAGCTGGCGAATAAAGCGCTCGGCGATCTCGTTCTGTTCACGCCGGGGGATCGGCCGCAGCCAGCCGCGCTGCGCCTGCAGGGCGAGGACGATATTTTCCCGCACCGAAGCGGCGGCGATAATGCCGTCGGTTTTGCGATCCTCCGGGCAGAAGCCGATCCCGAGGCAGGAAGCCTGATGCGGAGAGCGCAGGGTCTGCGGTTTGCCTTTGATCCACGCCTTCCCGCTGTCCGCCGTTTTAATGCCGAAGATCACCTCGGCGGTTTCCGTGCGTCCGGAACCCAGCAGGCCGGCGAGGCCCACTATTTCCCCCGGGCGGACCTGCAGGTCGAACGGGGCGATGGTGCCTTTTTTACCGTAGCCTTCAAACGCCGCCACCGGCTTATCGCTCAGCAGAGTACGGCCCGCCCGCTGCAGGGCATTGTGGTCCAGTTCACGACCCAGCATCATTTTCACCAGCTCAATCTGCGGCATCTCGCGAGTCTCGCGGCAGCCCACAAAGGTGCCGTTACGCAGCACGGTGATGCGGTCGCTGACCGCATAGACCTGGTCGAGAAAATGGGTGACGAAGATCAGGCTGACGCCGTTATCCCTGAGCTGGCGCATCAGGGTGAACAGCATCTCCACCTCCTGGGTATCGAGGCTGGCGGTGGGCTCGTCAAGGATCAGCACTTTGGCCGACAGGTCGATGGCCCGACAGATAGCCACGATCTGCTGCATCGCCACCGAAAAGCGGTTCAGCGGTTCGCGCACGTCGAGGGAAAAGCCGTAGGAGGCCATCAGCGCCGTCGCCCGGGCCTCCATCTCTTTACGTCGCAGCAGGCCAAAGCGCCGCGGCTCACGGCCGATGAACAGATTGTCCGCCACCGACATATTCGGCAGCAGGTTTACTTCCTGGTAGACGGTGCCGATCCCCAGCTGCTGGGCATGGGCGGTATTTTTGGGCGAAATAGCCTGGCCTTCCAGCCAGATGGTGCCGCGATCGGCATGGTAAACGCCGGTCAGCGCCTTGATCAGCGTCGATTTTCCGGCGCCGTTTTCGCCCAGCAGGGCCATGATTTCACCACGCCGCAGGCTAAAGTTGACGTTATCCAGCGCCTTCACGCCGGGGAAGAATTTGCTGAGTCCTTCAGTACGAAGGATCTCCTGGTGTTGGTCGGTGGTCATGGTTCCCCCTGCATCACGCCGGATGTCGCTGCGCTTATCCGGCCTACAAAAGAGCGAAATGTAGGCCGGGCAAGCGTAGCGCCCCCGGCATTTTCATGAAGGCTTAGTAACCCATATTTTTCTTCTTCTCTAACTCTTCTTTCGCCGTATCTGGCAGATACAGGGTCGATTTGGTGATGGTCAGCTTCTCGGGCAGGGTGCCGTCTTTTTTGTATTTCTCCAGCGCATCGAACGCCGGGCCAGCCATGTTTGGCGTCAGCTCGACGCTGGCGTTGGCCTCGCCGGCGATCATCGCTTTATAGATATCCGGCACACCGTCGATAGAGCCCGTGAGGATATCTTTGCCCGGCTTCAGTCCCGCTTCTTTAATCGCCTGGATGGCGCCGATCACCATATCGTCGTTATGGGCGAAGACCATGCAGATGTTTTTGCCGTTATTCTCAGCTTTGATAAAGCTCTCCATGACCTCTTTCCCTTTACTGCGGGTGAAGTCGCCGGACTGAGAGCGGATAATTTTGATGTTGGACGCTTTGGCAATGGCGTCGGCGAACCCTTTCTTACGGTCGATGGCCACGCTGGCCCCAACGGTGCCCTGCAGTTCAACGACGTTACACGGCTTACCGTCGACGGTTTTCACCAGCCAGTCGCCAATCAGCTGCCCTTCCAGCACGTTGTTGGCGGTCACGGTGGTCATGTAGAGATCTTTATCTTTCACATCAATGGAACGATCGAGCAGGAAGACCGGGATCTTGGCCTCTTTCGCCTCTTTCAGCACCGGTTCCCAGCCGGTGGCCACCACCGGCGCAATGAAGATCGCGTCTACCCCCTGGGCGATAAACGAGCGCACTGCTTTGATCTGGTTTTCCTGTTTTTGCTGACCATCGGCAATCTTCAGCGTAATACCGCGCTTGGCGGCTTCCTCTTTCGCGACGCTGGTTTCTGCCGCACGCCAGCCGGATTCAGAACCGACCTGTGAAAAACCTACGGTTAGCGGGGCAGCTATCGCCATAGACGACATAGCTGCGGAAACTGCTGTGACAAGAAGTAAGCGCTTCCACATAAGGGTATCCTCGTAGGGTTATTGTTGGTTAAAGTCTCATCTGCGGACAAACTATAGACAATCGGTGATGTAACTGAATGCGTTACATCACACTTCAAAAAAGTAAATGAGATGTTAACACCTGGTCATTTGTCGAGCGAAGAGCCGATAAGGCTTCGCGAGGAGCGCGGTGATCGCGGTTTATGACGTTTTTTTAAGCGGTTTGATAAATCAATCACATGCAATGAAAACGGTTACATAAATTTATTCATGATGTGGCTATGTTTATGGATTTTCATGTCATTATTGCGCGCAAAATTCAGAGCACGCCGCGGCGATATCGGGAAAAAGAAGCGAAGACATTCGATGTGAGTTGGCTATAATACCGAGCACTTGTTTGCCATACATTTTAAAGGAAACAGACATGAGCTTACTCAACGTACCTGCGGGCAAAGATCTGCCGGAAGACATCTACGTCGTGATCGAAATCCCGGCGAACGCAGACCCAATCAAATACGAAGTCGACAAAGAGAGCGGTGCACTGTTCGTTGACCGTTTCATGTCCACGGCGATGTTCTATCCGTGCAACTACGGTTACATCAACCACACCCTGTCCCTGGACGGCGACCCGGTTGACGTACTGGTCCCGACCCCGTACCCGCTGCAGCCGGGCTCCGTGATCCGCTGCCGTCCGGTTGGCGTTCTGAAGATGACCGACGAATCCGGTGAAGATGCGAAACTGGTTGCGGTACCGCACACCAAGCTGAGCAAAGAATACGATCACATCAACGATGTGAACGACCTGCCGGAACTGCTGAAAGCCCAGATCACTCACTTCTTTGAGCACTACAAAGATCTGGAAAAAGGCAAGTGGGTTAAAGTCGACGGTTGGGACAACGCGGAAGCGGCGAAAGCTGAAATCGTTGCCTCTTTCGAGCGCGCTAAGCAGAAGTAATTCTGTCTCAGGCAGGGTCATACCCTGCCTGATTGCGGCACGGATAGCCGCGATAACACCATGGAGGGTGTCCCGTGAAAAGCGTTCGCTATTTCACTCTGAACTATACCGGTTTCACCACCGCCGCCTGTGAAAAGCAGGGATATCTGCGCCTTATCGCCGGCGAACATGTCTTTTATACCGATAAACGCTATTTTCAAGACCCCTCGCTTTTTGACCGCCTGACGATCAATCAGCCTCTGCACCTTGGCGTCCGCCGCCTGGACAACGGCAGTTACTGGATCCACTGGCTCAGCGATGGCGAAACGCACCTTGAACCCAATCAACGGGTAAAGCGCTGGGCCCGGCCGCTGCTGATTATCAGCCTGCTGACGCTCATCGTCGCTCTTATCCCGCTCGTGATGAGCACCTCAGAATGGGGACGGTTCGGCTTCGGCATTATCGCCATACTGGCCCTCATCGGACTGTTAACCGGGCTCTATGAGCGACTGTTCCACCCGGCGCTAAAATGGCACCCCGCCATGCGCGATCTGCTGACGAAGATGGCGCAGGCCCGCCGCCGCGACTTTTCCTTTTGCCAGCCTCTACCCGCAACGGCGCAAGCCCTCCGCCAGACGGCAATGCCTTTTACGCAAGCCCTGCCGGAACGCTATGCCGTCCGGACGGGAAAAATTAGCAATATCATTTTTAAGAAGTGGTTCGCGGGGAACCCAACGCGGGAATACCATGGCGTTGGGATACAATGCGATACGGCGCCGCTGGCCTTCTTCTGGCAGAACGGCTTCGCCAACTTCGGCCTGCATCCCTTTTTTTACCGCCGTCAACCGCCCTTTCTCGCTATCGGCGATCGGATAGTCGCCGTCTACCAACGGAAAGATAACGACATCCAGGCGTTATACAACGTCAGCGACGGGGGCGCTTTTCTGAAAAATCATCCCTGTTATCCCGGTGACCGGCAAATGTCGCTAGTCTATAACCTGTTTTATGGCATGGTGCTGGTGATGTATCTCCTCATACTCGGCATGTCGCTAAATAACCCATACAAACCAGCCAGGGGATTTTGGTGGTTAATTCAGGATTCACTGGACATGCTGTCCCTATTATTACTCAGTTTCGGCGGGATCCTGGCGGTACTGGAGCTGATTGGCCCAACGGCCTGGTTATTGTCACACCGGGTGGCTGACTGGATGAAGATGCGCTCGGCGATGCGGCGCTACCTGCAGGGAGCGGCCCGCCATACTACGCTCGAGGAGATCATGTAATGTTCAGCACCCCAACTCGGCGATTGTTGTTTCTCGTACTCACCACGCTGGCGGCCCTTCTGTTGATTGGCAGGAGCCACTTTCATCTGTGGTAATGTCTGAGTCAGCAGTACAGGCTATAGGGAAAAACGCCGTTATTTCATTAAGGAAGGAACCTTGTGAAACAGACCCATTATTTCACCCTGAATTTTACCGGCTTCACCACTGCCGCCTCGGAAGAGCAAAGCTATTTACGCCTCATTGCAGGCGAGCATGTCTTTTATACCGATAAATGCCATTTTAAAGACCCCTCGCTTTTTGACCGCCTGAGGCTCGGCCAGCCGCTACATATCGGCACTCACCGCCTAAAGGATGGCAGTTACTGGATCCACTGGTTAAGCGATGGGCACATTTTGCTCGAACCTTCCCGGCAGCCGCTGAGCATTAAAAAGCTTCTTCGGCCTGTCGGCTTGGTCTTTTTTGTTTGCCTGATCATTCTCGCTTGTGCTCCATGGTTGGATATTTTTTTATTATTATGTTTCATCACAATGTTGGTGAATCCCTTCGGCATCTTCTCTTTTTGCTCCTGCAATTTCTCACTCAGATTACGTGTTCTCAATGCGAAAATGCAGCGAACGAAGCAAGGCGATATTTCATTCTGTCAGCGTCTGGAAATTCTACCCGCTACTTCTGAAAGGCATCCACCATCAGCCAACAACGAGATAGCGCTGCCAAAAGAATTTGCGCTTGAAGAAGGCGTGATTCTGAATAGTTATTATCAAATATGGATCGCTACGAGGGTAAGGCCTTATTTTATCAAAGAAGGCGCCTGTTTTCAGCTGGCGACTCGTCACTCGTTTTTTTCAGCGCGCTTGACCTGGCTGAGCGATACCCTGAATAATCGATGCCGCCCGCCATTTCTTGCCGATGGGGACTGGGTTATCGCCGCACGCTGGCATGGATACGATGATCTTCAGGCGTTATACAATGTCAGTGATGGCAGTGTTTATTTAAAAAATAGCCCCTTTCATCCTGGCAATCAGCAGATGGCATCAATTTATAAAATCGCGTACGGCCTCGTACTCATAGTGATGTTTTTTACGCTCACCATCAAACTGCACGACCCCCTGCTTAATCTGGGCAGTTGGCCATTTTATCGTGAAATGCTTACCAGGCTGACTGGCACCCTGCTCCCGATTAACCTGCTGTTAATAGCGATGGAATTTGTCCGTATGATTGCCCATCTCCTGTCACGTCGGGTGGCCGGTAAAGTGAAGGTACATCAGGCCATATTACGTTATGCCAGACGTCAGGGCGCCAGAATGAAGCCATGGGAATTGATGTAATAAAAAAACAACGCCACCCGAAGGTGGCGCTGTCGTGGTTAATACTGGTCGCGATCCAACCAGTTGCCATTCGCTATCAACGTACAACCCTCAACGGAACGTTGATAGACATACATCCATGCGCTGCCGTAAGGCGTCTGAATGAGGTGGCGCGCATACTCGCCCCCCTTCGTGCGTAGCGCATCCAGTTCGGCCAGCGTCGATGCATCAATACGATAAACTTCACCATGTACTGTGCCTTCGCCGGGCACCGCGCCTGGATAGTGGCCCAGGCTGTACAGCTGATAATCGTCGACACTATGAGCGCCCAGCCACTGGGCGTTGGTCATCCAGTGGCTGTTGCCTTGTTTGCGTCGTAAACTGCCGTAAACAAATATTCGCATTGCTAAAACTCAAACTGATAGAGCAAATCGAGCGCCTGGTCGATGCCAGACACCGCTTCCACATATAGCCTAGGCATCAGGCGATAACGTAAAGTCAGCGTCGCCAGGGAATCGAAAATACCGACCCCATATTTTACCTGCAGACCCGGCAGTACATAGCCGCTGACCACCACCTGGGAAGAGTCGCCTACCCCTTCGGTGTCCAACGCCAAATTGCTTACGCCAAACGTCTCGCCGATTTTACCCACAACCTGACCACTTTGTGCAACCCCCATTCCAATAAGCATAGAGGTCATCGCGGCGCTGTCACTCTGGCCGCTGCTCAAACCCTGGCCGCGCAGCAGATAAGACAGCGCTTCCTGCTGGGACATCACCGGGTCAGAGAAGATCTCCGCTTTCGGCTGATCGGCGGAGCCGGTGACGCGAACGCCGGCGATCACATCATCTTCGGTGGCATCCGGGTTACGAATCGCTTCGATGTTCAGCAGTGGCTGATCCGGCGGACCGGAGAACAGTAGTTCCCCTTTGCGGACAATCAAGTCCTGACCATAGGCGTGGAAACGGCCGTCCGGAATATTAATCTGCCCGTTGAGGCCCAGCCCCTGCTTGTCCTGCGCCACTTTCAAATCACCGGTCAGACGCGCTTTCAGCCCGAAGGCTTCCAGACGAACGTTGTTGCCGACGTGAATGGTCAGGTTGCTGTTGATCGGAATACCGGCGCTCTGCTGCTTAATCGGCTTGAGGTTTTTATCCAGCATCACTTCATCAGAGGAGACGCCAACCGCGCTCTCCGGTACCTCGTTAACCACGATCCGCGCCCAGGGCACATCCACTTTACCGTCGAGGTTGAACAGGCTTGGCGTGGCGGTAAACACCACGTCCGGCGACACATCGAGACGCACCATCGGCGGCACGGTGATCCGCACTCGGCTGCCTTTCGCCGCAATTTGCGCCCGCCAGTTATCGATCTGCGTCCAGTCCGCGTTACCGCTCAGCGCAATCTGCCCCTGGCGGGTGTTCACCGTCCCCTGCAGGGTCGAGCGCGTGCCGTTGAAGTTCATCGACAGCTGGCTCGGCTGCATATCAAACGGCATAAAGTTGCCATCGATATCCACCCCGCTCAGCTGCATCTGGCCAAACAGCTGCGGGCTTTTCACGTTGCCGCCCAGACGCAGGCGGGCGTTGAGCCTCCCCTCGGCTTTTTCACCACGGGCGAAAATCGGGTTGATCATCGCCAGCGAGAAGTTGCTGATATTGACGTTGCCGCCGAGGTTACGCCGCCCCTGCGGATCGGTGACCTGTACCTGCCCATCCAGCTGACCGTTGTTGGTCAGGCGGATAAGCCAGCCCAGCTCGGCGCGATTGTTATGCAGGTCGGCGCTGAGGTTCAGCGTATCGAACGCTACCGGCAGCGGCGCGTCGTTGACCACCTGGGTCACCTTGACGTTGCGCCCGCTGAGGGTCACTTTGCCCTGCGGCAGCCCCTCTTTGGTGGTGTCCCAGCTTACATCGGCATTACCGGTAAACACGCCGCTCGCCTGGGTCTCCTCTGGCATAAACGGCTTAAGCATCGCCAGATCGAAGCGGTTGAGATTCACCCGCGCCCGTCCGCTGGCGCCCGCGTCAATGGTTTCAGGCACGCAGAGCTCGGCGTTCGGGTTGGTCCAGCAGTGTGGCCCGATGCTGATTTTCTGCTCCAGGTTGCGGTAGTCCAGCGCAATACTGCGCGTCAGCGCCACCGGCCCCACCGGCGTCTGGAAGCGGGTATCGCTTAGCGAGCCTCGCCAGCGTTCGGCCTGACGATCGAAGCTACCCGCCAGCGTCAGCTGGCCGGACACCGGATCGCCCTGCACCCGCAGCCGCAGCTCATGCTGCTTTTCGGTGCCTTTGGCATTGAGCTGCACCAGGCTGATATTGACCCCCGGCTGGCTGATGCGATCAACCCGCACGTCCAGGTTGCCGCCAATCTGGTCGGTGGATTTCACATCCCCTTTGACGTTGACCTGAGCGATAGTCAGCTCCTGCCAGCGTAACGCCCGGGCGGTGATGTCGGCCAGCAGCTGCGGCGCATCGACGGTGCCGCGCACTTTCACCAGCCCCTTCGCCGTTCCGCCGAGCCCCGGCAGCGCATTATCCAGGTGCGGGGCATCGATGGTGGCGTCGAGATTAAGATCCTTCACCCCCAGTTCGCCTTTGATATCGGCGCTGTTCGGGCCTAATGCCAGGTGCAGTCCCGGGATTTTCCACTGCAGATAGCTGTTCCCCTGCAGCGAGCCTGATACGTCCACTTTGTTCTGTTTCACGTTGCCGGTAATTTTCAGCTCCGGCACCGACATCTGCCAGCTGCCGCCGTACAGGCTGCCCTGGGTCTTGATCATGCCGTTGAGCTTCGACGGCCAGTCCGGCACCTCTTTGGCGGTGTTGATCCCGTCGAGGGTCAGCTCGCCGCGCCAGCTGATCGCCTGCTGCCAGTCGAGCAGCGCCTTCAGCTCGGTTTTTCCTTCCAGGGCGTTGACCGTCAGCTTGTCGAGGTTAATCTGTCGCTCATTACCTTTGGCGTTGAGGGCGATTTTCGCCGGCGGCAGTGACTGACCTTTCACCGCGGTGGAAAAGGCCAGCGCGTAGTCGGTCATTTTGCCGCTGAATTTCAGCTGAACATCGTCAGCCTGGAACTGCTTCTCGCCGCTGAACGGCCAGGCGAGCTGCTTGCTCTTCAGCTCCATATTGAGCGGCAGCCCGGCTTCCGCCAGCTGCGCATCCGCACGCAGCGTGGCCGCCACCGGCCCGCTTAAGTCCACCCCGACCTTGAGCGTTTTACGCACTTCGCCGCCCACCTTCAGCTGCACCTTCTCCCCTTTCATCGGGTCGACGTTCAGGGTTCCGGCGAGGGTAATGTCCACCGGCCAGTTATCCTGCAGCTGCGCGCTGCCCGAGGCGGTGACCTTACCCTGATCGGCGTCGATATCGAGGGCGTCGAGCTTCATCTGACCGTCGATACTGCTGACTTTCAGCAGCAGGTTATACACGGTGATGTCGGTATCGCCGGTGAGGCGCAGTTGCTCGCCGCGGAACGACTGAATGTTGAGGTTCAGCGGCAGGTGCACATCGGTCATTGCCGGCAGTACCGGCTGCGAGAAGAGGTCGGTCATCGTCTCGCCGAGCGGTTTTTCCTGCGGCTGCGGGTTGTCGATTTTCGGCTCAACCACCTGCTCCTGCGCCACTTTCGCCACCTTCGGCAGGGCGATCAGCAGCCCCTGCAGCGAGGTCGGCGTCAGGGTCAGGTTTTTCTCCTGCCAGTTCAGGCCGGTGGAAAAATCGCGTACAGACACTGCGGTATCGTCGATTTTGACATTGACGTTATGCAGCGCGACGCGACTGAGGGCGATCGGATAAGGGGTGGAGAGATTCAGCGGCCCGCTGTCCTCTTCCTCGACCGGCGCGGCGGGCGGCATCTTCTTCGTATCGACAGCAACGTAAATATCGCGCAGCGCGATGTCGTTTACGCACAGGCTGCTGTCCCACAGGCAGCGCAACCGGACGCTGAGGTGAAACTGACCGGCGGTGACCGCCACGCCGGGCTGCTCGTAGCGGACATTATCGAGGGTTAAATCACGCCAGCCGCCGGTGACTTTGCCGATTTCCAGCCCCGGCACCCAGCGATCCGCCGCTTTGAACACCAGATGCAAGCCGGTGGTGGTCCCCACCAGGAAGCCGACGGTGCCCAGCAGGAGCACCAACACGATTAAGACGCCGAGGCTTATCTTCTTCCATAAACTCATAATTCAGGCCCCAGACCGATGTAAAACTGTAAACCATGTTCGTCTTTGTCGCCGATCGGCCGGGCGATATCCAGCTTGATCGGCCCCACCGGCGACTGCCAGCGCACGCCCACCCCGGCGCCGGTTTTGAAATCACTCTCGCGAATATCGCTGACCGCTTCGCCGCTATCGACAAACACGGCCCCCCACCATTTACCACTGACGTTGTACTGATACTCCAGCGATCCGGTGGCCAGCTTTGAGGCCCCGATCAGCTTGCCGTCATCGTCCTTCGGCGAGATGGATTTGTATTTATAGCCGCGAATACTGCGGTCGCCCCCGGCGAAAAAACGCAGATCCGGCGGCACCTTGTCAAAGTTGTCCGCTTCGATCCAGCCCAGGTTGCCGCGCACCACAAAGCGGTGGCGGTCATAGAGGGTACGGATCCAGACGTCCTGGGCCTGCATCACGATGAAGTTGATGTCCGAGCCCCACATGGTGTTGGAGTAGTCCACGGAGTAGCGCTGGGAATCGCCCCAGGTTGGCATCAGGCCGCCGCGGGAACGGGTACGGTTCACCGAAACCCCGGGGTAAATCAGCATGGTGGTGTTGGTGACGTTCGCCTGGGTAAAGTGGTCCAGGCTCCAGCGCAGGTTGATCGCTCGCTGCCAGCCGCTCGACATCTCCCAGAAACGCGAGACACCCAGGGTGGTAGAGTCGGCCTGGGTGTCATTAAGGTCAGTGCGCTTAAAGCCGCCCTGCATCAGATAATATTGCTCCAGAGGGCTCTTCAGCAGCGGGACTTTATAGGTGAAGTCGAACTGCTGCTCCGGGGCGGAGAGGCTGACGCTGGAGGTCAGACTGTGGCCATAGGAGTTTATCCACGGTTTTTTCCACGTGGCTTTCACCCGCGGCCCGACATCGGTTGAATACCCTACCCCGGTTTCCACGGTGTTCTCTTTGCGTGGCGAGACAACGCCCTGCAGAGGCAGCACCTTGGTTTTCCGTGACTTAGCGAAATCCGGCGCCACCACCACCGAACTGAACCAGCCGGTTGCCGCCAGGCGGCGGTTTAGCTCAGCCAGATCCTGGGAGGTGTAGTAATCGCCCTCTTTAAACGGCACGAGGTTTTGCAAATATTCATCGCGAATTTGCGATCCAGAGAAGGTGACGTGGCCAAAGCGATAGCGCTCGCCGCTGTTGTAATCGATATCCCAGAATGCCTGATGACGATCCAGGGAGACCCCAAGCTGGCTTTTGTTGAACTCACTGTCAAAGTAGCCTTTGCGCAGGGCGACGCGGGTCAGCGAGCTCTTGAAACCGTCGTAATCACCGTGGTTCAGCACCGTCCCGATGGCCGGGCGCGTTTTCAGCAGCGCCAGATAGTCGCTGTCGGTGCGGGCGCCGCCGCGCAGAATTACTTCAGTTCCGCCAATGCGCACCGGTTCACCCGGGGTCACTTTAGCGATCAGCACCTGACGTCCCCTTTTCGGCGGCGGACGCAAATCAAATTCAATCGTCGGCTCGTAATAACCCAACGCTTTCAAACCTTCGCGAATGGCGTCATCCACGCGCGCGCGAAAGCGGCGATCCGGCGTGACTTCATCGCTCTGGATGGTGGAAAGCTGGGCGCGAACGTTTTTCTCCAGCTCCCCGGATAACCCCTCAACCTGCAAACGCACATTCGCTGCGCTGGCGATCCCGCTGACCAGCAAAAGGCTGGTGACACATAACTGGCGGATTTTTAGCACATTTTCTCCTGAATATCCCTGTTTCCCCCGACAGGAAACACTGGTGCCGCTCCACGGCTTAACAAAACCCTAACAACTTAGGGTTGAAAAAGTGGCAATAACCCAAATAATTCTTATGTATTAATCTAGACGTATTACGCGTATTTATTGTGTTAAAAGACACGCTTCGTTACAACCTTAACGACGAATTCTGTATTGAGAGGCCCACCGTGAGTCTATTTGATAAAACGCATCTTGTCGCCCAGGCGGATGCGCTGCCTGGACGCAATACCCCTATGCCAGTGGCGACGCTCCACGCAGTTAACGGCCACTCGATGACCAACGTCCCGGCGGGGATGGAAGTGGCGCTGTTCGCCATGGGCTGCTTCTGGGGAGTTGAGCGCCTGTTCTGGCAATTGCCGGGGGTTTACAGCACCGCTGCAGGCTACACCGGCGGCTATACGCCGAATCCGACCTATCGCGAAGTGTGCAGCGGCCAGACCGGTCACGCGGAAGCGGTACGCGTGGTTTACGATCCGCAGGTGATTAGCTATGAGCAGTTATTGCAGGTGTTCTGGGAAAACCACGATCCGGCACAGGGTATGCGACAGGGGAACGACCACGGCACCCAGTACCGCTCGGCGATCTACCCGTTGACGCCGGAGCAGACGGAGGCGGCAAAGGCCAGCCTCGCGCGCTTCCAGGCGGCGATGAACGACGCGCACGATACCCGTCACATCACCACCGAGATCGCCACCGCCAAACCGTTCTACTATGCCGAGGACGATCACCAGCAGTATCTGTATAAAAACCCGCACGGCTATTGCGGCATCGGCGGCATCGGCGTTTGCCTGCCGCCGCAGTAAGCGCGCAGCGCCTGGCCGCCAGCGCGTGTTAATCAGAAAAGACCGGGCCCGCAGGGAAGTGGGCCAGAAATGCCGTCACGGTTAACAACTCGCGCAGAGACGGGAACGTTATCTCTTTTTCTGCCAACGCGTGGTCAAAGGCGATCAGCGAATCTATCCCTCCCCGCCCGAACACGCCCCCTGCCCAGAGCATTCTTTGCGCCTGGTCCCGCGCCCATGCGCTTTCACTACGCCAGGCAAGGATATGCAGCAGAGCCTGTAATAAAGAGGCGACGTGGGTACGCTGCTCTTTAACCAGCCGGCGGTAAACCGGCAGAGCAATGCTTCTTATCACATCAAAGCTCTCCCAGGCCGCATCGTCTTTAAGCAGCTTTCCCGCCTCTTCGCACAGGCGGTTGTGAGTGAGAGTCTCTCTTTTTTCCACTGCCTTTCCGGCGGCCATCACCACCCCACCCAACAAATAGAGCGACTCGGGTAATAGCGGCAACACGATCCGCCGTTCCATGGCAAGCTGCTGTCCGGCATAAAGACAAGTCACCAGTATTTTCTGCACATTGTATTGTTCGCTGAGGCTCTCAATGATGCCTAGCGCCGGGGTCAGGTGATTCACTAAATCAATCGCCCGTATCGACCTGAGGATAATACTGCTCTGTTCGGAGGTCTGTATTCTTTGGATATCCAGTAACACGGTTTCTTCCATTGCCTTATTCCTCTGTTACATTGCCAGCACGTACTTGAGCATCACCCCGGCGGCGATCGCCGAGCCGATCACCCCCGCCACGTTCGGGCCCATCGCATGCATCAGCAGGAAGTTCTGCCCGTCCGCGTCCAGACCCACCTTGTTCGACACCCTGGCCGCCATCGGCACCGCCGACACCCCGGCGGAACCAATCAGCGGGTTGATTTTGTGTTTACTGAACACGTTCATCAGCTTCGCCATCAGCACCCCGGCGGCGGTG